>NZ_JBHSBO010000060.1:0-11766 GCF_042650685.1 Micromonospora sp. GCM10011542 | reverse complement strand
CCGAAGCCAACACCAGCCCTACGACATTTCCCAACCCCGACCAACCCGGCCAACGTTTGTGGGCAGAGCACTAGCCGGACGTGTCACCCACGTCCCGATACTGATCGGTAACGCAGGTCCTGAGATACGACATCGCCAGCAGCCGGCGGCCCTGCTCGCGTACGGCCTGCTCAGGCTGCGTAGACGGCGGTTGCGTCGTCGCTGCGCATGTGCGTGCCCACCTCATGCAGGACGGGTCGGCGGCCTCGATGGCGCGTACCCGACTGATCATCTCGGGCGGGCCGCTCCTGCACTCCTTGCTCAACCGCGCGGTCAATCGGGCCATGGCGCGGGACAAGGCCAAGCGCAACGTCGTAGCCCTCTGCGTCGTACCTGCCGGTCGCGGCGGGCGTACGTCCAAGTCGCTAACGCTCGACCACACCAAGGCGCTCCTGCTCGCCGCCGAAGGCAGCTCGTTGCACGCCTACATCGTCGTCTCACTGCTGACCGGCGCTCGCACCGAGGAACTGCGAGCCTCACCTGGCTCTCCGCGACCCGGACCCGCCGCATGGTGGGGTGCCGCAGCTGCCCATCGCGCAGCAGCATGGTCGGTCGCGCCTTGATCAACCGCCGCGACGGCGGCCCGCGCACGGTGAGCAGAGCGATGACCCAGCACTCTCCGTCCCGTGCACCGGCAGCCGCACAGGGAGCGTGCCAGGGCCACCGAGGGCGGGTAGCCCGGGAAACGACTGCACAGCTCACGCCAATGCCGCAATCTTGGTAGAGACCGTGCAGTAGTCGCGAGCCGCCTGCCTGCGAGACAAAGGGCACCTGCCATGGGCGCAGCCCCGGGGGCGTCGAGGGACGCGGGCCTCCGCCTGATCAACGTGCCATTGAGCTCGACGACGAAGGCCCCGTCGTCGCCACCTCCGGCTACCCCGAAACGCAGTGGCCGAATTCTGCGGACGCCGGCTGACCAACGAATGCGACTGGCGGACGTGGTCGCAGAGACTGGAGGCCACCCATGAACCGACCGAACGTCGCCGAGTTCCACGGCGGCCCGCTCGACGGAATCCGTCGAATGCATCCTGAGCTGCCACCGGTGTACGTGGAACCGCTGGAGGAACCGACGACCGCCTCGCCTGCGACAAGGACCGATGCGCAACCACGCTCGGTGGTGTACGTACTGCGGACCGATCCCACCACCGGCCGCCCGGGTCCCGACGCCAGCGGCTTCTATCAGTACGACTTCCGCGGCTACCGCCCGACACGGTGAACGAGACCTCGACCTGTCCCGGGCGGCCCGCACGTACTCGGCCGGCAACCAGCAGAAGGTGGCACTCGTCGCCGCCTTCGCCACCCGCGCTCGACTGCTGGTGCTCGACGAACCGACCAGTGGGTTGGACCACTGACGGAGCTGCAGTTGCGCAGGGCTGTCGCCGAGGCGTGCGACAACGGGCAGACGGTCTTCCTCTGCTCGCACCAACTCGCTGAGGTGGAGGCCGTCTGCGACCGGGTGGCCATCCTGCGCGCCGGGCGGCTCGTCGACGTCGCGACGGTGCCCGACCTGCGGCGGCCCGAGTGGGACGGCTTCGTCCGCCTCGTCACCGGGGCGCCAATAACCGCCTCGGCCGCGGGTCGCCCTCGCGGTACCCACGGATGCCTCACGCCGTCCACGGCGCACGGCCACGCATCGGACGCAGCGGGTGATGATCATCATGGCCCACCGACTCTCCCCTTACGGAAGGGTAGGGTCAGCGGTGGTCAGGCAGCTGCCCCTCGCGACCACGTCGTTGTCGCCTCGTCCGGGTGGCTCATGCCTGAGCAGCTGTCCGTGTCCGGTTCCGGGCAGCAGTTGGGTGCACCGGTCGGGTGCACCCCCGAGTGGAAATGGCTGTATGTCTTCTGTGCTGTCCGCGGTCGTCCTGCCGCGTCTGTCCCGTCCGTCTTGGTTGTCGCCGAAGGTGTTCCGCACCGAGGTCCTGGCCGGCCTGGTCGTCGCCCTCGCGCTGATCCCCGAGGCGATCTCCTTCTCGATCCTCGCCGGGGTCGACCCGCGGGTGGGGCTGTTCGCCTCGTTCACCATGGCCGTCACCATCGCCATCTGCGGCGGCCGGCCGGCGATGATCTCCGCGGCGACCGGCGCCATCGCCCTCGTCGTCGGGCCACTGGCGAAAGAGCATGGGCTGGACTACTTGATCGCGGCGGTGATCCTCGGCGGTGCGATCCAAGTCCTGCTCGCGGTGCTCGGGGTGGCGAAGCTGATGCGGTTCATCCCCCGCAGCGTCATGGTCGGCTTCGTCAACGCCCTGGCCATCCTCATCTTCGCCGCCCAGGTTCCGCACCTGCTCGGCGTGCCGTGGCTGGTCTATCCGCTCGTCGCCGTCGCGCTGGCGATCATGGTCGGGCTGCCCCGGCTCACCCGGGCGGTCCCGGCGCCGCTGGTCGCGATCGTGGTCCTGACCCTGGTCACCGTCTTCGCCAGCGTGACGGTGCCGACCGTCGGCGACGAAGGCGCCCTACCGGACAGCCTGCCCACCCTCGGCCTGCCGCAGATCCCCTGGACCATGGACACCCTCACCCTGATCGCCCCCTACGCCCTGGGCATCGCACTGGTCGGGCTGATGGAGTCGCTGATGACCGCGAAGCTGGTCGATGACATCACCGACACGCACTCCAACAAGACCCGCGAGTCCTGGGGCCAGGGCGTGGCCAACATCGTCACCGGGTTCTTCGGCGGCATGGGCGGCTGCGCCATGATCGGCCAGACGATGATCAACGTGAAGGCGTCCGGCGCCCGCACCCGCCTGTCGACCTTCCTCGCCGGCGCGTTCCTGCTGATCCTCGTCGTCGCGCTCGGCGACGTGGTCGCGGTGATCCCGATGGCCGCCCTGGTCGCCGTGATGATCATCGTGGCGGTGTCGACCTTCGACTGGCACTCGGTCGCGCCCAAGACGCTGAAGCGCATGCCGTACGGCGAGACCATCGTCATGCTCGCCACCGTCGTGACCACCCTGGCCACCCACAACCTCGCCGTCGGCGTCGTCGTCGGCGTGCTCACCGCCATGGTCATCTTCGCCCGCCGGGTCGCCCACCTCGTCGAGGTCACCAGCGTCCTGGACCCCGACGGCACCACCCAGATCTACTCCGTGCGCGGCGAGTTGTTCTTCGCCTCCAGCAACGACCTCGTCGGCCAGTTCGACTACGTAGACGACCCCGACAACGTGGTCATCGACATGACCCACGCCCACGTCTGGGACGCCTCCTCCGTCGCCGCCCTCGACGCCATCACCCACAAGTACGCCACCCGCGGCAAGACCGTCGAGATCGTCGAGCTGAACACGCCCAGCGCGCGTATCCACGACACCCTCGCCGGCCAGCTCGGCGTCGGCCACTGATGGCCGCCACCAGCCGCGGCACCGGTCCGGAGCAGCAAGCCTCCGGCCCGGCCACCGGCCGCCTCATGCAGATCGGCGAGGCCGCCGATCGGGTCGGGCTGAGCATCCGCACCATCCGCCACTACGAGGAAGCCGGCCTGATCGTGCCCTCCGCCCGCAGCGAGGGCGGCTTCCGCCTCTACACCGAACCGGACCTCGACCGCCTCGCCGTGGTCAAGCGGATGAAACCCCTCGGCTTCACCCTCGACGAGATGCGCGACCTGCTCACCGTCCTCGACGCCCTCGACACCGCCACCGGCGCCGACCGGGCCGCGCTACTGGACCGGCTCGGCATGTTCCACGCCGCCGCCACCACGCGCGTCACCGCACTCCGCGACGAACTCGCCACGGCCGAAGGCTTCGCCGGCACACTGCGCGCCAAACTCGATCACCACGGCGCCCGACCCGCCTGAGCACCGCCGCTGCCGGTTGCCAGTGAACGGAGCATCCGTCAGCGGCGGTCGCCTGTCTGCAAAATCCGGCCGGCGGTGACCGACCGTCCCGCCACCCGAGCTCATCTGCACCAGCGCCGGCACCAACACCGCGGCGACCGCCAGGTGCCTCGCGGTCCCGGGTAGCTTCACAACTCGTGCGTCGCCAAGCGGTCGCACACCGGTCGCCATGGTCGCGGGAAGCCTGGCACCCGCTGTAGCTCCGAGGGTGCCGAGCTTCGTCACGCCCGCTGGCGGTCGCGCGCTGCCGGGTCGTCGCGCCGTGGCCGAAAGCCCGAAGGCGCGGCCAGCGAACTGGTGATCCAGTCGAGCGTCAGGTAGTCGGTGAGATCGACCGGCCGTTGCAGGGTCTGTTCCAGTACGGATGTGTCGATCAGTAGTGCCGCGGCGAACACCGTTCCGGCGAACAGCACCAGGCAGGACACCGCCGTGGCCAGACTGAGGGTGAGAATCGTACCCAGGTTGAACAGCCGGGCCAGCTCAGCCGGTGTCTCCCGGTCTGGTTTCTCCCATAGGCCGTGCGCGACGATCAGCCAGGCCACCAACGCGGTCAGCCCCAGGACCATGATCACCGCAAGCCGGAGTCCGCCGAGCGCATCGCCCATCTGCCAGATGGTGTTCGTGGTGAGCGCGAACGCGGCCGTGCCGAACGCGCCGACCAGCAGCTTGGACAGGCCCAGCAGGGCGCGCCCCGGGCGGTTGGCCTTGACCATTCCGGTCAACAGCCGCACCCGGCCGGTCAGCCGCGAGTCGACGTAGCGCAGTTCCCCGGCGTCGGCCTCGCCGACCACCCGATGGATGGCGGCAACCCGGCTTGGCATCTCGGCCGGTGCCCAGCCGGCCGGCGCCACCCGCTCGTCGGAAGCGTCGGTGAGTAGTCGGCTCACCAGATCCGGAACGACCACGCGGGCCGCTCGCAGCTGGCTCAGTCCCAGCGCGGGCAGGGACACCATCGCGACTCGGCGACGGGCGGAGGCCTGCGCGACCAGCGGCGCACGCTCGGTGTGCAGCGGCAGGTCGGTCAGGCAGATCGCGACTCCCACCGGTCGTCGGTGCGCCGTTGGGCAACATCGTCGCAGCGGCCCCCACCAGCGGCCGGCCACCGGCCTTGGGCAAGGTGATCTACAAGCAGCGCAACGTGGTGGAGCGCTGCTTCAACCGGTTCAAGCAGTGGGGTGTCGCCGGACGTCCGTCACGGCCGTCTGGCATTCCCGATATCCGCCGCTTGCCACCCGGATCCGATGACATCCTGAACGCGGGGAGTGCGGTCCCGAGTTCAGGAGAGGCGGCATCGGAATCACGGTGAACGGCCTCTGATGCGTACCACGTTGATCGTGTTGGCCGCGCTGGCGGGGGCCTTGGTCGTGGACCTGGTCTCCGGCGTGCTGATCCGCCGGGCTGCCCGTGGCCGCTACAAGTGGCTGCTGGAGCCGCTGCGGAACGCCTGCCGCCGCCCAGCGGCCGCGGTACTGCCGGTCGGGGCGCTGTACTACGCGCTGCCGCCCGGACCGGCCGAGTGGCAGCGTTATCTGCGGCACACCGTCCTGCTGGCCCTGATCGCCCTCAGCTCATGGCTGGTGATCAGGACATTGCACGTCGCCGAAACGGTCTCGTTCAGCAAGCTGCCGAGCGATCTGGTCAAAAACCGGCGGGTCCGGCGGGCCCGGACCCAGATCCGGCCCGTGCGGCGGCTCACCGTCGCCGTGGTTACGGTCGTCGCGATCGGCCTGATCCTGATCACCTTCCGGCCGGTACGCCTCGCCGGCATCTCCATTCTGACCTCGGCCGGCGTGATCGGCGCGGTGATCGGCCTCTCCGCCCGAACCGCGCTCGGCAACGCGTTCGCCGGCATCCAGATCGCCTTCGCCGACGGGATGCACGTCGGCGACGTGCTGGTCGTGGATGGCGAATGGGGCCGGGTCGAGGAGGTGAAGCTGACCAACGTGGTGATCCGGCTCTGGGACAACCGGGTACTCATCCTGCCGACCACGTACTTCACTGAGCGGCCGTTCCAGAACTGGACCCGGAACGAGTTCCGGGTAATCGGCAAGATCCAGATCCATGTCGACCACACCGCTGACCTGGACGACCTGCGCCGGGAGGCACGCCGACTGGTCGAGTCGTCACCGCTGTGGGATCAAGACCAGTGGGTGCTCCAGATGGTCGACGCCACCCCGCAGACCGTGGTCATCGAGGTGCAGGCCTCGGCCGCGGACGGCGCCAGCGCCTGGAACCTACGCTGCGACCTGCGCGAGGGACTGGTCCGCTACCTGCGGGACCACCATCCCCAGTGGTTGCCCCGCACCCGCAGCCAGTACCAGCCCTGACCGGCGGGTCCGGCGTGGCCGCCCCGGCGCCGGCGCCCGGTGTCGATCCCACCACTTGACGGTCGACTGACCACACGAACGCGCTGATCTCGGCAGCTCCCAAGGTGTGCTGGCCACGGTTGAGGTGGTTGACGCGAGGGCCCTGCTGCCGCCGCTGCCTCGTGACGATCCGACCGGGCCGGCGGCGGAGGGCGTCGAAATCTGGGCGGCAAATGACCGGTGAACGGCCGGTGCGGGAGGTGGTCGCCTGGACGATCGCGGAAGCGCGGTTCAAGCCGGCGGCGGAGCCGACCCGAAGATTCACCGGCTGTCACCCCCTGCGCCTCGGCACCTTCTGACCCTCCTCTCGACGTCGACCCCGACCCGTCCGCCGTCGGGCAGGGCGGCACGGTCACCACCGCTCCGCTGTGCGACGCCGGCATCTCCAGTGGGGGTGCCCGGCAGCGTTGGCCGGCCGTGCCAGCGGCCGCAGTGGGAGCACGAACGGTCCACGTCACCGCCTCAAGGTCGAGCATCGCGCCGGCGACGGTGCGCAGCAGTGCCGCTCTCGCGTCATCCGTCGTCGCTCGGCGGCGAAGCAACTGGTGAGAATGGACATGACATGCGTCGAGGCACGTTCCTGACCGGCCCGGCGCCGGCAGGACGTTGAGCCTGGTGGGGTGCGGGTCGAAATCCGAGGGCGGGTACGTCGCCAACCCCGGTTCGCTGCAGGTCTACTCCGCACCAGCGACGTGCTCGTGATGGTCCGGCCTGAGCAACTCGTGCTGCGTGAGTCGACCGGAGCCACGGCACTGGTCTTGTCGATGACCTACCAAGACGTCGACGCGATGGTCCACCTGGATCTGGATCGACCAGACCACCCGCCTGATGGCGCCTCCCCGGCGATGCGTACCACGCGTGGGCGACAAGGTGGGGTGCTGTACCCGCACCCGTCCCCCCTCGCTCCCCCGACACCGACCCGGATTACGGGTATAGACACGAGCCCCTTGACAGCAGATGAATAGCTACAGTTAGATACTCCTGCAGTTCAATGTCAACTCCGTCTGCACACCAAATAATTATCATGGGGGTGTTTGTGCCGAGGGCCATGTTCACAAGAGGTGTGGCGCGTACCGCCTTATTCGTACTCGCGCTATCCGGCGGGGCACTGGCGGCACCCACCGCCGCCAGTGCCGCGTACTACAACACTTACAGCACCGTCGCGACGCTCGGCAACGCGAATGGTTGCTACTCCGCGCAGGGATTCGGCGTAGGGTCCACCTACACCTACTCCGTGAAAGTCAACAGCGACAACACCAAGGCTGTCATCTACCGCACCAACATGAGCGACGGGACCACGACGCTCATGAACAATGGCGACAACGGGTCCACCTACACGACACATCTTGGCCACGCCAACGACGTTGCGCTGCACTCGAACGACGGAAACTACTACATGTTCGTCGTCACGATGGAAGCCGGTAGCGCAAGTCTCGTGAAGCTGAAGTATGTAGGGACCACCTACTACAAGGTGGGCAGCTACACGATCGCCTACGGTGGCGCGAACAAGGCGATGTCCGGAGTGAAGATCACCGGCAAGGACGCGAGCAACATCTACTTCCTCTTCAAGAGCGGCCGGACCTTCTACCGTGGCTCACTGCCGTTGACCGCAACCAGCGGCACGATTAACGCAACGTACGGCTTTTATGTGAATATAGAGAACGCCCTGGTCAACGGCAGCACAGTCTCCAATATCACCTCGTACGTAACCCAGGGGATCGGCTACCACAACAACACGGTGTATTACCCCCTGACCTACGAGAACGTCAGCGTCGTGCTTGTATATCGGAACATCTCGACCGCCTCGGGAACGATAAACGCGGACAACGACCTGTCCTTCCGAATCACCTCCAGCGCATATTCCGACCTCTTCGAGATCGAGGGGCTCGGCATCGCCAACGGGGACAAGCTCTGGTTCAACACCAATCGAAGGGCAAACCCCGACGACACCACCAGCGACGGGGTGCACTATTTCAACGGCTACAGCGTCGTCTGACCTCGCGCTTGATGAAGGCTCGTCGTGAAGGCGGGCGAGAACGTGAAAGTGCCCTCTGGGCCGGAGGGTTGGGACTCGATCGAGGGTCTCAACGATTCGGCACAGAGGGCACTTCGCACCTTCGCTGTCAGAAAGGCGGGCGGGCCGGGGCAACCACCGCGTTGGCAGCTCGCCGACGAGGGTGCAGACCGAGGTCGGCCCGGCGCAATTGCAGGGCCGGCGGCCCGGGGCGTTCGGGCCACAGGTTGCGCCGATGCACGCCCGCCGGGTCGAGGGCCACCGACGAGGCCGGCAGAACTTTGCAACGCTTCGCGCAGCGGACCAACCAACCTCGAGCTGCACAGTCCGCCAACACGCACATGCGGGAGTTGCGGTCGCACTACCGCGATCGCGTTGCACCGCACCGCTACGTAAAGGCTGGCGTTGGCGCTGCCCGGCACGGCCAGCCGCGCCGCCCATGAGTTGCCACCTGCGGCTGGAGTACGGTCCCGAGCAAGCCGATCGGCGGCGACATGGCGATCAGCCAGGGCCATTGCCGCCGCTCGCGCAACCATCGCCGAGTGCGCTACCGGCCCTCGACGCCGGCCGCCGACACAACATTTCCGCGTCCACGACGGCGACCAGCTCCTCGCGGAGGTCCCCGCGCCACCACCAAGGCGGGCGTCGGTTCAAGGCTCGCAAGCCCGAGCCTCCACGGCTGCCTCGCCGCAGCATCACTCCTGAGACGTCCACGGAGTGAACCACCAGGGCTCTCCAGTGGTGTCGCCCGTTGCTTCACCAGACACGGTCACGCTTGAGCCATCCAAGAAGCAGACCTCCAGGTCACCTGCGTCGCTCACCTGAGCTCGAACCACCGTCAGGTTGTTCAGGTCGAGCAACCGGCACACATCCGCTGAAGCCGGCGGCGCTTGCCTCAGCCCGGAAGTCGCCCGAACCTGCCACGAGCTGTCGAGGTAAAGCCGAGCTTCACGCGACGGCGTGCTCACACCGGCAAAGGTGATGAACGGCCAAGCCTGCCGCTCCCCGACCTCCACAACCACGCAACCGCAGTTCCAGGAGAGTCACAAGATCGTCTAGGCGGACGTGTCACGGATCAAGTGACCGCGATCCGTCACGCATCAAGTGGAGCCCGACACCTGTCCGACTCCGGATGATGCGTTACACGGTGGCTTCACTTGATGGGTGACGCTCCGCCGAGTGCTGGTGGAGTCGATGGGTTCGGACACTTGATCTCGCTGGCGTCGGCGTGCGGGGCTGCTGGTGCACGGCCTGTAGGCCGGCTTGGAAGACGCGACATCTCGGCGCGAGGTGCGCTACAAGGTCAACGACGAAAAGCCTGCACGTGCCATGATCAAGCACATGAGAGCGTGTGGCCCGGCGACTGGAGGAGCTTGCTCCCCTCGCAACGACGAGAAATTCACTGGCCGGCGGCTGGCAACTTAAGCATGGGTCTCATCACCAGCTCCCTCTGCCTCGCCTTACCCATCATGCTCGTGTTGTGGCTGTGGGTCAGGCCCTTGTTCTCCGGCCGATGGAAAACTCCCGGCTGGTTCATCGCAACAGCCGGACTCTGCGTCGTCGCCGCCGCCGCCACGTGGATCCTCGGCGCCTTCGCGGGCTCCTCTATGGACCCGGAAGAGTCCTGCCACATGGCCGGCACCGCCTACGACAACGCCTACCGCTCCGCCCATTGGCAAGAGCCTTCGCGATGGTTCCCCCTGCACAACAGGTGCAACGCCAGCTACGACCTCGTCCCGGCATGGGTCAACCCAGCCCTGGTGCTCCTGCCCCTGCTGGCCACCACCTGCCTGGGCGTGGCCGTCTGGCTGGCCGTCGCACACAAAAGAACCAAGATGGGCGAGGCATGAACTCGGGCCTCTGCCCGACGGTGTTGGGCGCGGCCTGTGCCTTGGTCAACTAATCTCCGCGGACCGCAACACCACGGCAACCTGCCAGCCAGCGGCTGGGGCAGCCTACCCTCACCAAGAGATCGTCTAAGGGACGTCTCGCAACCCGATTTCCTTTTCCTCTGGATGACCGTCGAGCACTTGGTCGGGGTTGGACGAGGGCCTGGTAGGTCGTCGAGGACCAGGTGTGTTTCCGAAGCTCGAAAGTCATATTCGGTGCGGTACGGCTGCGTCCTGCGAGCGGTAGAGGTCGCGCAGCAGGGAAATCTCGGCGCCGTGATGGATCAGTTCCCGGTTGACGTGCAGGACGATGCCCTCCATGGGAAACCGCTCGGGGCCCACCGTGGGCGGATTCTCCAGGTCAGCGTCCGAGAGCTCGCGGACCCCCGCGTTCCATCTCCCATACATCTCATCGAGCTGTTTCAGCGCCTCGTCAGCGGTCCCCGCGTAGGCGAATGTCTGAGAGTCGACGTCCTGGCCGCCGAAGTGCCATCCGACCCGATAGCCCAGGCAGGAGACGATGATGTGCGCCAGCCGCCAGGCAATCGTGGTCACCGGCGCCGGCACCGGGTCAGGGGACGCGGAGTCCATCGTCCATTCCCCCGAACCTGCCGACATCGGTGCGGCCGACGTGCCACGTGGGCGGATGCTCCAGCAGCCACGCACTGGCTCCCAGAAGTACTCCTCATCGGCAAGACCGTGCAGCCGCGGCCGCAGGTTCTTGTGCCAGTGCCGGTCCAGCTGGTCCGCGAGTCGCTCGCTTCTTGTCACTTCCGCACACTACATACAGCGGAGACCTGGCTGAGACCCTCGCGGACGCCGTCGCCAGCCGTGGGCCGCGCGCCCGAGATCAGCATGAGTATCCCGAGCGAGCGCCACGCCAGAGCCTCCGACCTGCATGTTCGAAGATGGCGAAGACTCAATGAGCTGTTGCTGTACATCGCTGCTGTACAAGATCGGGAAAGGCCATCTGGAAGATTCCAGATGACCTTTGACCTGCGTCGGGACGGCCGGATTCGAACCGACGACCCCTTACCCCCAGGCAACCAACACAACCGCCTGACCTGCTCCCCCGCGACAGGTGAGCTGCGAGATCGTCCTCCGGCGTCCCCGGTTGTTCGCCGACGTCGGTCCCGGTCGTCACTCAGTTAGTCATCCGGTCACCGAGACCTCGTAGTCCCCACGCGAGCCGGTGACCTCGTCACCCTGAGGGTCGTAGATAACCAGGCCGTACCGCTCCGCCAGGTCCAGGACGACGTCTACCGCCTCGCTGCCCCGCGGTGAGTAGCTGATGTTCATGCTCACGTGGTCGATGCCGACATCGAGAGGTGCCGACATCCAGGGCGACTCCGGGTCGTACGGCGGATGATCCGGGAAGCGCGCACGCAGTTCCTCGTAGAAGGAGACGATTCGCTGGTCAAGCTCACCGTCTCGGTGTTCCATGCCGGTGCAGTGATCGGCCATCTGCCGCACATCGTCTGCCGTCGCGGAAGGCTCGACCGCCAGGACCACAAGATCAAAACTCACCGCTACATGCTCCCTGACCAGAAGCCGCTCCGTCGACCTCGGCGAGTTCAATCGGTCGTTGCAACACCGGGCTGTTGTAGTGAGCGTAGCTGCTCGGCGAAG
>NZ_JBHSBO010000059.1:0-180346 GCF_042650685.1 Micromonospora sp. GCM10011542 | reverse complement strand
GGCAGAATCCAGCCGAAGCACTCCACAACTACCTCGTTGCAACAACCACTTGAAACCGCCCCGCCAGGATGCCCCGGTTTCCACAAAGGCGAGTCGATCAACGGGATAAGCCGCCGGACGTGGTGCCCGCACCGCCTGCGTCACGCGCGCGAGGCCGTTGATCGACTCGCCTTCCCTGAAGTCGGGGTGTCCGGCCCGCCAGGACGCCCCGACTTCCAGGAAACCGAGTCGACTCCCCCAAGCCCGGGACGGGGCCCACGCCGGACCGGGCGGGAACCGCGTCAAACTGGGCGGCGGCCGGCGAAGCCGCACTCGGCCCGGTGGTACCAGCGCACGTCGGTGTCGCCCTCCAGCCAGCACCACAGCACCGGCCGGCCGTCCCGCTCGCCGGGGAAGTCCAGTAGTACCGGGGCGATGCCCTTGACCTGGATGTCGTGCTGATGCAGCTCCTCCAGGACGGCGTGCAGTCGGGCCTCCAGGCCCTTCAGCTCGGCCCGGCCGCCGAGCGCGCTGACCCCGTGGTCGGCCAGGTCGGCGCGCAGCTCGGCCAGGTCGGCCCGCAGCCGGATCAGCTCGTCGACGCGCGGACGCAGGGTGGCCGCCAGGTGTCGCGCCTGCGCGAGTGTGAACACGCCGCCAGTATGCGGCACCGTCCCACCTCGGCCAGCCCCACCATGCCCGACGCGACCGCCAACGCGGGCTCGGGTGGCGGGCGGGCCGTGCTGATCCACTCCACGTCGCCGACCTGGGGGTATCAGGTCGCCACGGACCCCGCCAGATCGCCGACCTGGAGTCGATCGAGGCGTCAGGCGCACGTCGACGGCGCGCCGCCAGCGGGCGGGCCGGCGAGCGCGGGCGAGCGGACGGGCGAGCGGGCGGGCGAGCGGGCGAGCGGGAGCGGACGGGCGGGAGGACGACTCAGTCGGCTTGGGCGGCCAGCTCGCGGGCGCGGTCGCGGGCGGCCTCCAGCGCCGCCAGCAGCGCCGCCCGGACGCCGTGCTTTTCCAGCTCGCGGATCGCGGAGATGGTGGTGCCGGCCGGCGAGGTGACCGCCTCGCGCAGCTTCACCGGGTGCTCGCCGGAGTCGCGCAGCATCACCGCCGAGCCGATGGCGGTCTGCACGATCAGCTCGTGGGCCACCTGCCGGGGCAGCCCGAGCAGGATCCCCGCGTCGATCATGGCCTCGACCAGCAGGTAGAAGTAGGCCGGCCCGGAACCGGAGAGCGCGGTGACCGCGTCCTGCTGGGACTCGGGCACCCGGATGGTCGCGCCGAGGGGCTGGAACATCTCCTCGGCGAGGGCCAGGTGCGCGCCGGTGGCGTGCGCGCCGGCCGAGATGGCGGTCATCGCCTGGTCGACCAGCGCCGGAGTGTTGGTCATGACCCGGACCACCGGCGTGCCGTCGGGCAGCCGGCGGTTGAAGAAGCTGGTGGGCAGGCCGGCGCAGAGCGAGATGACCAGCTTGTCGGCCGGCACCTTCGGGCCGATCTCGTCGAGCAGCGCGCCGGCGTCCTGCGGCTTGACCGAGACGGCGAGCACCGCGGCCTCGTCCACCGCGGTGAGGTTGTCGACCACCCGTACCCCGTAGCGGGCGGTCAGCTCCTCGGCGCGGGCGGGCCGGCGGGCGGTGGCCAGGAGCCGGTCCACCGGCCACCCGGAGCGCAGCAGCCCGGAGAGCATCAGCTCCCCGATCTTGCCCGCCCCGATCACCGCAACGGTGTGCACCCCGGCAGCCATCTCGGCCGTACCCCTCTCGCGTCGGGTCGCGGCGCGGCGGACCCGCAGGGCCCGCCGCGCCGCCGACCGTCGATCAGCTGCCGAAGAAGACCTCGGCCTCGGCGTACCGCTCCAGCGGCACGGTCTTCAGCTCGCGGGTCGCGTCGGCGAGCGGCACCCGGACGATGTCGGTGCTCTGCATCGCGACCATCTTGCCCCAGTCGCCCTCGTGCACCGCGTCGATGGCCTGCAGGCCGAGCCGGGTGGCGAGCACGCGGTCGAACGCCGTCGGGGTGCCACCGCGCTGGATGTGCCCGAGCACCACGGTGCGGGCCTCCTTCCCGGTCTTGGCCTCCAACTGCTCGGCCAGCCACTGGCCGATGCCGCCGAGGCGAACGTGGCCGAACGAGTCCAGCTCCTGGTTGGCCAGCACCATCTGGCCGTCCAGCGGCTGGGCGCCCTCGGCGACCACCACGATCGGGGCGTACTGGTGCTGGAAGCGCTTCTCGACGTAGCCGGCGACCTGCTCGACGTCGAACTGCCGCTCGGGCAGCAGGATCACGTTGGCGCCACCCGCCAGGCCGGCGTGCAGGGCGATCCAGCCGGCGTGCCGACCCATCACCTCGACGACCAGGGTGCGGTGGTGGCTCTCCGCGGTGGTGTGCAGGCGGTCGATGGCCTCCATCGCGATGTTGACCGCGGTGTCGAAGCCGAAGGTGTAGTCGGTGGCGCCCAGGTCGTTGTCGATCGTCTTCGGCACGCCGACCACGTGCACGCCCAGCTCGAAGAGCTTGGTGGCGACGCCGAGGGTGTCCTCACCGCCGATCGCGATCAGGGCGTCGACGCCCTGCGCGGCGAGGTTCTCCTTGATCCGCTCGACGCCGTTCTCGATCTTGAACGGGTTGGTCCGGGACGAACCGAGGATGGTGCCGCCGCGGGGCAGGATGCCGCGGACCTCGGCGATGCCCAGGGGGCGGGACAGGCCCTCCAGCGGGCCCTTCCAGCCGTCCTGGAAGCCCACGAACTCGTGACCGTAGGTGGCGACGCCCTTGCGGACCACCGCCCGGATGACCGCGTTGAGACCCGGGCAGTCGCCGCCGCCGGTGAGCACGCCGATACGCATGATCCGCTCATCCTCCTGGAGCATCAGGTAAAGCCCGATTAAGCCCCAGGATATGTGTCAGATCAGACCATCGGCGCCGTTGCCGGCCCGGGGCGGGCCGTCAGTGCGCACTGTAGTCGGCCCGCCCGGGCAGCGACAGCGCCCCCCGGCGGCGTTCACCCACCGGCCGGGCGTCAGTAACTCACCTCGTGGTTCTCGCCGGCCTGCGGCGGCCTGCCGGTCACCGCGGCCTTGGCGAAGCCGAACAGGTTGACCACGGTGCTGCTGGGCGAGTCCCAGTACTCGGCGGAGCTGGCGTGGACCTTGATCAGGGTGAGGCCGGGGGTGTCCAGCCCGTCCGGGAACCAGGTCTTGAGCAGCGGGTTCCACAGTTGCTCGGCGCGGGCCCGGTCGAAGCCCTCGGTGGCGGTGCCGGAGACGGAGACCCAGGCGTGGTGCTTCTGGTCGGAGAAGGCGACGTTGACCTCCGGGTTGACCCGGATCTGGCGGACCTTCGCCGAGTCGGCGTACGCGAAGAACCACAGGTCGCCGTCGAACTCGATCTCCTGCAACCCCATCGGCCGGCTCACCTGCCGCCCATCCAGGGCGATCGTGGTCAGCATGCAGATCCGCGCGTCGCGGGCCAGCTCGGTGACCCGTTCGCGGGCCTCGGCGGGGCTGGTCGGCTCGTTGCTCATGACAACTCTCCCTCGGCTCGGCTCGTCGAACCGGTGCCCGGGACAGAACCGGTCAAACCTCCGCCGCTCAGCGAGCCGTCATCGCGCGCCAGCGGGCCAGGTTGTGCCGGGCGTCGACCAGGGCGTCGTGCCGGGCGGCGTCGGCGTCGGGCAGCGGCGGCCGGCCCCGGTCGTCCCAGAGCTGCCGCAGCTCCTTGGTGAACCGGGGGATCTCCCGGGGCAGCGCCGGCATCGCACCCCAGAGCTGGGCGAGCACCACGTGGTCGTACGCGGCGTACCAGGCCCACAGCTCAAGCTGCTCCCCCGGCCGGTCCCGCACCGGCTCGATCAGGAAGTCGTACAGGTCGTCGCGGATGCGCTCCCGGGAACGCCAGGCCCGGTCGGCCGGCGAGGGGAGCTTGTCCAGCACGTTGCGCCGTACCCAGGGCACGGCACGGGAGTCGTCGAACTCGGTGGAGACCGCGTAGAACTCGCGGCCGTACTCGTCGACGACACCGATCGAGACGAGGTCGACGCTCCGGCCGTCCTCGATGAACTCGCAGTCGTAGAAGTAGCGGTAGACCATTCCGGCCATCCTCGCCCACGGCCCGGGCGCCGCGCCGGGCGGGGCCGAAATGGTGCCCGGGAGCCGTCCCGCCGTCCGGTGGATCCGCACCTCATCCGGCCGTGCACCGCAGCTCGGGACAGTCACGGAAGTGCCTTGAGGGGTGTACAGCAAGCGACCGGACCGTCATGATCTGATGTGTACCGCTACCGGACGCCGAACCGGTGTCGTTTCACCTTGTCAGGGCCAGCAGGTTCGCCCGGTGAGCGAGTTGTGGTCCTTGACCGGGGAGGGGTTGGGCCGTGGAGGTTCGCCTGCCGGAGCCGGGTGACGCGCTCACAGGTGTCGAGATGTTCGCCGGGCTGGAGCCGGAGGTGCGGCAACGCGTGATCGCCGCGGCGGTCCCCCGCACCTACCGCAAGGGCCAGTTGCTCTTCGTGGAGAACGACCCAGGTGAGTCGCTGATCGTGCTGCGCCGGGGCGCCGTGGCGGTCTTCCGCACCGCCCCCACCGGCGAGCGGGCCGTGCTGTCGGTCATCCGACCACCCGACGTGCTGGGCGAGGTCTCCCTGCTCGACGCCTCCACCCGCTCCGCCTCCGCCGAGGCGATCGAGGACTGCGCGGCCCTCGCGCTGTCCCGCGGGGCGTTCATGGAACTGGTGCACTCCAACCCGCGCATCCTCGACGCGGTGATGCGGTCGCTGGGCGGGCTGATCCGCAGACTCACCGAGCAGAACGCCGACCACGTCTTCCTCGACCTGCCGGGTCGGGTGGCCAAGACGCTGGTCCGCCTCGCCGGCGAGAGCCAGGCACCGATGATCACGATCGAGCTCAACCAGAGCCAGTTGGCCGAGATGGCCGGCGGCTCACGGCAGAGCGTCAACCAGGCGATCGGCTCGTTCGCCAACCGCGGCTGGCTGCGTACCGAGGGTCGCCGGATCGTGGTGACCGACGTGGCCGCCCTGCGTCGCCGCGCCGGCATGAACGAGCGCTGATTCTCCTCCCTGGTCCGCGCGCCCGACGTCCACTCCGTCCTGTCCGGAAGCCACCCGGCGAGGGGGCGGGACAGCCACCCGGCAAGGCCGCGCGACGGCGGCCGGCGGTACGCCGAGGGTGACAGGCGCCGCTGACCAACCAGCGTGAACACGGCTGCGCCGGCTGCCGATGGCAGCCGGCGTCACCGGGTCGATCGGTTCAGCGGGTCGGGCCGGCCCAACGACCCGGGCCCGCCCAGAAGCCCGGGCCCGCCCAGAAGCCCGGGCCCGCCCAGCCGTTCGCCGCCGCGGTGGTGGTGGTCGTCGTCGTCGTTGCCATGGTCGCCTCCGTTGGTCGATCGAGCTGCTGTCTGCGGAGGACGCTACGGCGCACCACTGCCGGACGAAATAGACAAATCTACATTAATCGCTAGCTGAAGAGTGGTTGTCCGCCCTGCTGACGCGCTGACAAGGTTGCCGCGCCCGGCCTCGTCCCCGGGCCCGTGCCGACATACCAGCAGCAGCGAGGAGCCAACGGTCATGTCACTACTCCGCAGCAATGTCGCCTTTCGTCGGTACTGGTCCGCGCGCCTGGCCTCGTACGCCGGCGACCAGCTGGCCCGGACGGCGCTGCTGATCGCCGTCTTCGACCGGCACGGCGGCGCCGGGGTGGCCCTGCTGCTCCTGGCCTCGACGGCACCCCGACTGCTCGGACCGCTGCTCGGGGCGCTGGCCGACCGGTTCGACCAGCGCCGGCTCATGGTCGGCTGCGACACCGCCCAGGCACTGCTCTACCTCGCCGTCGCGCTGCTCGCACCGCCGCTGCCCGTGCTGCTGGCTCTGGTCACCGCGGCCACCGCCGCCGCCACCACGTTCACCCCGGCCGGTCGCAGCCTGCTGCCCCGACTGGTCGGACCCGCGCACCTGCCGGCGGCGAACGCCCAACTGGCGACCGGCGTCAACATCGGGTTCGCGGCCGGACCGGCGGTCGGCGGCGTGCTGCTGGCCACCCTCGGGCTGACCACCACGATGCTCGTCAACGTGGCGACCTTCGTGCTGTCCGCGCTGCTGATCAGCGGCGTACGCGGGCTCTCGGCGGCGACGCCCGCCCGCCGCGCGGAACCGTTCCGTCGGGTGCTGCGCGACGGCCTTCGGGTGGTGCGCGGGCACGGTGTCGTCCGCGCGATCTCCGTCGGATTCCTGGTGATGGTGAGCTTCGCCGCCCTGGACAACCTGGCCATCGTCCCTCTCGGACGCACCGAGCTGAACGCCAGCGAGGTGACCATCGGTCTGCTGGGCACCGCCTACGGGGTCGGCATGGTGCTCGGGCCGATGTGCCTCGCCCGGGCCGGCGCGCGGATCCGGATGGACCTGGTCCTCTACGGCGCGCTCGTCGCTCTCGGGCTGGGAACGCTCGTCACCGGCCTCAGCCCGGTGATCGCGCTCGCCATCGCCGGCCAGGCGGCCGCCGGGATCGGCGCGGGCTGGCACAACGTCGCCGCGGACACCCTCATCCAGCAGAGCGTGCCCGCCGACCGGCTCGGCGTGGTCTTCGGCACCGTCTACATGTTCCCGTACGCCGCGGAGGCCCTGGCGTACGTCGTCGGCGCTCCGTTGCTGGCGGCGGCCGGACCACGGTGGGTGCTGGTGATCTCCGGCCTCGGCGTGCTGGCCGCCCTCGGTCTGATCGCCCCCCTGCTCACCCGGGCCCTGGGGCTGCGGGTGCGGATGCGGCTGGCACCGGCGAACGGGTGAGACCGACGGGCCGGGTGGCCCGCCGGTCGCACCCGGCTCGTCACTTGTCGGTGTCGTCGGCCGGCGGCGCGCCCGGCCCCGGGCCGATCTTCTGCGGATCGGTCTGCTTGCCGGACGTGGACGTGCTCGACGAGGTCGTCGTCTCCGAGCCGCTCGGCTCGCCCTTGGGCTCCTCAACCATGCCCTGCTCCTCCAACTCGGCGAGAGTGACCGCGTCGACGTCGACCATGTCGCCGGAGGCCCAGGTCGTGCCACCCGGATCGGTCCACGCGGCGGACAGTCGGACCTGCACGGGCACTCTCCCTGATGTGAAACTTCCTGGTATCGAAGATTAGCGCCGGCCTATCGGTCGCGTGGCCCACCCGCACGTCGGGTACCCGACTGGCCCCTCGGGCGCGATACTGGCCTCCCTCGCGTACGGGAGCTGACCATCGACCTGAAGTGTGGACACTGCGCGCGCGCAGCCGGGCCGGACGACCGCTTCTGCGGCGGATGCGGGCAGCCTCTCGCGGCCAGTTGCGCGAACTGCGGGCACGCCAACAGCACCGAAGCGAACTTCTGCACGGGTTGCGGCCACCCGCTGCGCGACCACGTCGTGGTGGTGCACGAGGACCGCCGCCAGGTCAGCGTCCTGTTCGTGGACATCGTCGACTTCACCACGTACGCCGAGCGGACCGACCCCGAGCAGGCCCGCGGTGTCCAACAGTCCTACTTCGCCACGGTGCGGCGGGTCGTGCACCAGTACGGCGGCGTGGTCGAGAAGTACATCGGCGACGCGGCGATGGCCCTCTTCGGCGCGCCGGTGGCCACGGACAACGACGCGCTGCGGTGCGTCCGCGCCGGCCTGGAGCTGCAACGCAACCTGGCCCGTCAGCCGGCCGGAGCGCAGCCGCCGCTCGGCTTCCGGGTCGGCATCGCCACCGGTGAGGCCCTGGTCGACCTCTCCGCCACCCGCGACGGCGGGCAGGCCTTCGTGACCGGTGACGTGGTCAACACCGCGTCGCGGTTGCAGTCGCTCGCACCACCCGGCGGCGTCGTCGTCGACGAAAGCACCTGGTCGGCCACCCGCCACGAGCTGGAGTACGCCGACCAGCCACCGGTCACCCTGCGCGGCCGGTCCGCGGTGAGCCGGATCTGGCTCGCCGTGCGGGCCCGTCCCCACCCCGACCCGGGGGCGGCCGAGTTGACGCCGATGGTGGACCGTGAGCACGAGCGCGGGTTGCTGCTCAACGCTCTGCACCGGACGGTGAATGAGCGGGCCTCCCAGCTGGTGACGGTGTTCGGCCCGGCCGGAGTGGGCAAGAGCCGCCTGCTGCGCGAACTCTCCCGGCACGCCGCCAACCTGCCCGGGCAGTCGGTCACCTGGCTCGTCGGGCAGTGCCCGCCGTTCGGCGAGAACGTCACCTGGGCGGCCCTGGCGGACATCGTGAAGAGCTGGGTGGGGATGCCGGAGGTCGACGACCCGCCCGCGCTGCGCGAGCGGCTGCGGAGCCGGTTGGGCCAGCTCACCGATCCGCACGCGACCCGGCTGGCCGAGGCGCTCGGGCCGCTGATCGGAGCGCCGGGCGAACGGCTCACCCCGGGTGAGACCGAGGCCGCCTGGCGACGGTTCCTGCTCGCGCTGGCCGCGACCGGGCCGACGGTGCTGGTCTTCGAGGACATGCACTGGGCCGACCAGACGATGCTCGCCTTCGTCGAGCAGCTGGGCGCGGCGGCTCGGGGCGTACCGCTGCTGGTGGTCGCGACGGCCCGGCCGGAACTGCGGGAGCGGCACCCGGCGTGGACCGCCACGATCAGCGGGGCGATGTCCATCTCGGTGCCGCCGATGCACGACAGCGACATCGACACCCTCTACTCGCTGCTGCTCGGGCAGGTGGCGCTGCCGACCACCGCCCGCCCACCGTTGATCGAGTTCGCCGACGGCAACCCGCTCTACGCGCAGGAGTACGCCCGGATGCTGCTCGACGGCGGCCTGCTCGACACCGGGGGCACGGCCGGCCGGCTCGACCCCGCGGCCGGGACGGAGATGCCCCGCACGGTGCAGGCGGTCATCGCCAACCGGCTCGACCTGCTCGACCCGGCCGATCGGGCGGTGCTCCAGGCCGCCGCAGTGGTCGGGGTGCAGTTCTGGGCCGCGCCGGTGGCGGCCGCTCTCGGGCGGCCGGTGGAGTGGGTGGAGCGCGCGCTGGACCGGCTGCAACGCCGCGACCTGGTGTACGAGCAGGCCACCTCGACGATGCCCGGCCGTTCCGAGTACCGGTTCCGGCACGTCCTGGTCCGGGACGTCTGTTACCAGCGGCTGCCGCGGGCCGAGCGGGTCCTGCGGCACCACCGCGCCGCCGACTGGTTGGAGCAGCTCGCCGACGGCCGGCTGTACGACCTGGCCGAGGTGCTGGCGAACCACCGCTGGGCGGCGCACGAGATCGCCCGCACCGTCGGCCTGGACACCGCCCCCTACGCCCCGGCGGCGCGAACCGCGCTGCACCGGGCGGCCCGGCGGGCGTACGACCTGCACGCGCTGGACACCGCCGCCGCGCTGGTCGGCCGGGCGCTCACGCTGGACGTCGACCCGGACCCGGCGCTGGAGCTGTTCGACGCCGAGCTGGCGTTCTACCGCGACGGCGACGCGTTCCTGGTGGACGGCGGCACGCAGACGCTCACCCGGCTGGCTGAGCGGCTCACGGCGGGCGACGACCGGACGGGCGCGGCGCGGGCCTGGACGCTGCTGGCCACCGCCGCGTGGAGTCGGGCCGACCGGTCCGCGACGCTGGACTGCCTGGACCGGGCGATCGGCCTCTACAGCGAGCTGCCGGACAGCCAGGAGAAGGCGGGCGCGCTGCTGGAACTGGCCCGGGTGCACATGCTCAACGCGGAGACCGACCCGGCCTGCGCCGCGGCCCGCAGCGCGGCCGAGCTCGCCGAGCGCCTGCAACTGCGCGAGGTCCGGGCCAACGCGCGGATCACCCTGGCGGTGGCGCGCTACCTGGCCGGCTCCGCCGAGGCGTACGCGGAGCTGGCCGACGTGACCGAGCACTGCCGGGTGGAGCGGCTGACCAGCCGGCGCCGGGCGGTGCAGAACCTGGCCTGGGCGTTGCAGGAGGAGGGCGACCTGGCCGGCTCGGCCCGGCTGGTCGACGAGCAGCGGAGCATCGACCTGGGCGGCGAGCACAGCCTGGCCACCAGCTTCGCCGACCAGTGGACCCGGTCGTACTACGCGGGCGACTGGACGTCCGCGCAGGCCTTGGCGGCGGAGTCGACGCGCCGGCCGACCGCCGAGTGGGACCTGCACATCGTGGCGGTCTCCGGCTGGATGCGCGGGTTGCGGGCGGTCGGGCCGGATGCTGGCGACGACGGCCCGGACCTGGTCGAGCAGGCGCTGGTCGCGGCCCGGCGCAGCGGATTCCACCGGGTGCTGCGCTCGACCCTGGCGCACGCCGCGCTCTGCCGGGCCGTGCAGGGCCGCCGGGACGAGGCTATGACGCTGCTGAGCGAGCTGGACGAGGACTGGCGGCGGACCAGGATGATCCCGTTCGCCGAGTGGGTACCGGCCGTCGGGCACGTCGCCGGGGTCCTCGGCGCCGACGCGGCCCGGCTGGTGCGGGACCTGTTGGGCCGGGCACCCCGGATGACCCCGTGGGCCCGGGCCGCCGGTCAGGTCGCCGAGGCCGTCCTGAGCGGGTACGCCGGGGACCCGCGTACTGCCGCGGGGCTGCTGCGGTCGGCCGCCGCGAGCTACGCGCGGATGGCCGACGTGACCGACGAGATCATCACGACGGCGCTGTCGATCGGCCCGCTGACCGCGACGGATCCGGCCGGTGCGGCCGCCGCGCGGGACCGGGTGCGCCAGTTCGCGGTACGCCACGACGCGGCCGGGCTGCTCCGGCTGAGCGGCACCGACTGAGCCGGGGCCGGCCACGCCGGGAGATGCGGGTCAGGCGGCGACCGGCTCCGGCCGGGCCGGCTGGTTCTTGAGCTTCTGGGCGTAGATGTCGACGTACTCGCGGCCGGAGAGCTCCATCAGCTCGTACATGATCTCGTCGGTGACGGCGCGTTCGACGAACCGGTCGCCGGCCAGCCCCGCGTAGCGGGTGAAGTCCAGTGGCGCACCGAAGCGGATCCGCACGCGGGCGATCTTCGGGATGAGCTTGCCGGGTGGCTGGATCTCGTCGGCGTTGAGCATCACCACCGGCACCACGGGCGCTCCGCTCTCCAGGGCGAGCCGGGCCACCCCGGTCTTGCCGCGGTAGAGCCGCCCGTCCGGGGAGCGGGTGCCCTCCGGGTAGATGCCGGCCACGCCGCCGGCGCGCAGCACCTGCAACTGGGTGTCCAGCGCGGCCCGGGCGGCCCGGCCGCCCGAGCGGTCCACCGGGATGGTGCCGGTGCCGACGAAGAACATCCTGGTCAGCCAGCCTTTGATCCCCTTGCCGGTGAAGTACTCGGCCTTGGCCACGAAGGTGACCTTCCGGGGCGTGATCAACGGAGTGAAGATCGAGTCGGAGAAGGAGAGGTGGTTGCTGGCCAGGATGACCGGACCGGTCCGGGGTACGTGGTGCAGGCCCTCCACCTGCGGGCGGAAGATCAGCTTCAGCAGCGGCCCGAGGATCACGTACTTCAACAGCCAGTACAGCACCGGCGTCCTTCCCACGGCGTGGTCGCGACGGCTCACGCGGCGTTCCGCCGGCGGCACCGCCGTCGCCGACGAGCCTACGGAGCGCGGGGCCCGCGCCACAACGGACAGCCGGCCACCTCCCCGTCACGGGCAGGTGGTGGATTCAGCCGGCGACACCTGTCAAGATGCGCCACATGTCACTGCGGCGTCGTACCGTGCTCAGCGCCGGCCTCGCGGCCGCCGCCGCTACCCTCGCCGGCTGTCGCGAGGCGGCCCGGACGGCCACCGCCGGTCCCACCGCGAGCGCGAAAGCCAGCCGGAGTGCGAGCGTTTCGCCCACGCCCAGCCGGTCCGCCGCGGCGCGGGTCGCCGCCCCGGACACCACCGGCGCGACGCCCCAGGGCGGGGTGCCGGTGGCCGGGCGACTGCAGGTGACCCTCAACCGCCACCTGGCGCCGACCAGCGCCAACCCGAAGCACCCGACGTACGCGGGCGCCGTCGCGCTCTGCCAGGTGGGCGGCGCGACCGCGGCGAAGGCCATCGCGGGCAAGGCGCTGCGCTACGACGCCGGCCCGGTGCTGCTGCCGGAGTCCAGGCAGGTCCGGATGCGGTACGACTCGATCTTCGACCTCGCCTCGCTCACCAAGGTCTACACCGCGATCCTGGCATTGCAGCAGGTCGACCGGGGACGGATCGACCTGTCGGCGCGGGTGGTGGACTACCTGCCAGGCTTCACCGGTGCCAGCAAGGACAGGGTCACCGTCGCCATGCTGCTGGCGCACACCAGCGGCCTGCCCGTCGGGGCCAAGGTCGCCGGCCTGCCCGACGACGCGTCCCGCCGCGCAGCGGTCCTGACCACTCCCCTGGTCAGCGGCGCGGTGCCGGGCACCGTGTACCGCTACTCCAGCGTCGGGCTGATGGTGGTCGCGTTCCTGGTGGAGAAGGTCACCGGCCAGCGGTTCGATCAGGCGCTCAGGACCGGACTGACCGGACCGCTCGGCCTGAAGGACACCGGCTTCAACCCGAAGACCTGGCTCGGCGCCGCCGACCAGGCCGCCCGGCTGGTCGCCACCGACGCGCGCTCGTCGCGCGGGCTGCTCCGCGGTGTGGTGCACGACGACGTCGCCAATCACATGGGGGGAATCGCCGGGCACGCCGGCATCTTCAGCACCGCCGCCGAGGTGGCCGTCATCGGGCAGTTGCTGCTCGGCGGCGGCCAGCACAACGGCACCCGGATCCTCTCCGAGGAGATCACCCGGCGGATGCTCACCAACGTGAACTTCGGCCTGCCCGCCGTCGACCCGGAGCGCCCCTACCGCACGTCCGCGCACGGCCTCGGCGTCGTGCTCGACCAGCCGTGGTTCATGGGCCGGCTGAGCGGTCCCCGCACCTTCGGGCACACCGGCTTCACCGGCACCTCCCTGGTGGTCGACCCGGACCGCCGCCTGGTCCTGGTCCTGCTGACCAACCGCGCCCACCCGAACTGGAGCTGGGCGAACCCGGACCCCGTCCGGGTCGAGGTCGCCGACGTGGTCGCGACCATCCGGCGTTAGGAGGGGCGAGGGACGGTCTCGGCCGTACCGGACCGCGCGTCGTGCGCGCAAAGGGACAAAAAGCCCCGCCCACCACCAGTGGATCGGCTGCTGGCGGGCAAGACGCGACACAACGCACTCCCGAAACGGGGTGCCGACGTGTCACGATTCATGGCACGGCGCGGGGACGCCGAGGGGCTCAGGCGGCCGCGCCGCGGGCGCGTGATGAGGAGGATGTCCGGTGTCAGCGGGTGGGGCCCGCCGGGGACGGCGGGACAACGGGCTCGACGCGAGTGAGTACGCCGTCGCCGGCGACGTGGATCCGCGCGTGGGCGAGCACCTGCTCGACGTGCTGGCGGCCGGCGGGATCGCCGCCTACCTGCAACCCTCCGCCGACCTCAACCCGGTCACCCGCACCACGACCGTGCCGGCCCGCCCGGTCGACCGGCTCTACGTCGACCGGTCGCACCTCACCACCGCGCGGGACTACCTCACCCAGCTCACCGACGAGACCTCCCCCGAGCAGCCGTCCCGGGACGACGAGCCCGACATCGACGCCGAGTGGGCCCGGATCGTCGCCGGTTTCCACACCACCGCGACCACCGGTGACCGGCCCTGGCCGGCGTCCGAGGACGTCGACGACCCCGCCGAGCCGGCCGGCGGCCCGCTGGCGCGTACCGGGGCCGACGAGACCGGGCCGACCGCCACCGACGTGCGCCGCCTGCCGTCCGCCACCGACATCTCCGGCATCTCCGTCGGGCGCGGCAGCCGGCCGGACGAGCCCTCGCTGCTGGACGGGCTGGACACCTTCGGCGCCGACCTGCCCGACGACGAGGACGAGGAGGGCTACACGCCGCCTCCGCCGCCCCCGCTGCCGAGGCTGTCCAAGTACGCGGTGGTCGGCGCGCTCTCCGTGATCGTCGGCTTCGCGCTCTTCCTCTTCCCGGCGCTGCTGCCGGTGGACCGCTCGGCGGTCACCCTGTTCGGGTTCACCGGCATCCTGGCCGGGTTCGTCACGCTGATCTGGCGGCTGCGTCCCGGCGACGAGGACGACCACGACCCGGACGACGGCGCCGTCGTCTGACCGGCCCGGGGCACCGGTCGACCGCATCCCGGGACGGGGTGCGGGCCACCCGGGGCGTAACAGTGGTGTAACTTACTGTCAGTAGGAATACCGCTGTACGTCACTTACCCCGCTGACTGACCGGTCTTCCCTACTCGTGGCGGTCAGTCCACTGCTGATCGGAATGCCCGAGATGCGACAGAGTTCCCTCGTGGTGGTAGCCAACCGCCTTCCCATCGACGACAGTGTCGCGCCCGACGGGGCGTGCGAGTGGCGGCGCAGCCCGGGTGGGCTGGTCAGCGCACTGCACCCACTGCTACGGCACACCCCGGCGACCTGGGTCGGCTGGGCCGGCGGCACCGGGCCGGCCCCGGCGCTGCCCGACGTCGACGGCGTACGCATGCGGTCCGTCCCGCTCGACCAGGACGACCTGCGCGACCACTACGAGGGGTTCGCCAACGCGACCCTCTGGCCGCTCTACCACGACGCCGTCGAGCAGCCGCAGCATCACCGCCGCTGGTGGGAGGCGTACCAGCGGGTCAACCAGCGCTTCGCCGAGGCCACCGCCGACGTGGCCGAGCCGGGCGGGGTGGTCTGGGTGCAGGACTACCACCTGCAACTGGTGCCCGGTCTGCTCCGCGCGCTCCGGCCGGACCTGCGCATCGGGTTCTTCCTGCACGCGCCGTTCCCACCGCCGGAGCTGTTCATGCAGCTGCCCCGCCGCGCCGAACTGCTGCGCGGCATGCTCGGCGCGGACCTGGTCGGCTTCCAGCGCGCCCAGGCCGCCCACAACTTCGCCCAGCTCGTGACCAGGGTGCTGGAGCTGCCGGCCACCGACCGGCGGATCGCCGTCGACGACCGGGTCGTACGCATCGGCGCCTTCCCGGTCTCCATCGACACCGCCGAGATGGCCGCGCTCGCCGCCCGCCCGGACGTGGCCGCCCGCGCCCGCCGACTGCGCCAGGACCTCGGCAACCCCCGCAAGGTCATCCTCAGCGTCGACCGGATGGACTACACCAAGGGCATCGAGCAGCGGCTCAAGGCGTACAGCGAGCTGCTGGCCAGCGGGCAGGTCACCGTCCGCGACACGGTGCTGGTGCAGGTGGCGGTGCCGAGCCGGGAACGGGTCGGCCAGTACCAGATCCTGCGCGAGCGGGTGGAGCGCGAGGTCGGCCGGATCAACGGCGAGTTCGGCCGGGTCGGCGAACCGGCCATCCACTACCTCACCCAGCCCTTCGACCGGGCCGAGCTGGCCGCCCTGTACCGGGTCGCCGACGTCATGGCGGTGACTCCGCTGCGCGACGGGATGAACCTGGTCGCCAAGGAGTACGTCGCCGCCCGGGTGGACGACGAGGGCGCGCTGCTGCTCAGCGAGTTCGCCGGCGCCGCCGCCGAGCTGCCCGAGGCGTACCTGGTCAACCCGCACGACTTGGAGGGGCTGAAGCTCGGGCTGCTGACAGCGCTGCACGCCGACCCGGCCGACGTCGCCGAACGGATGCGGGCCATGCGGGCACACCTGCACCGGCATGACATCCGGGCCTGGGCCGGCTCCTACCTCAGCTCGCTGGACGAGGGCGGCGCGCTGGTCAGCCGGCTGACCAGCACCGACGGCGGCGCGACACCGCCCGTGGTGCCCCGCCCGCCCAGCCGCAGCACCATCGCCGGCGGCACGCCCGCGCGCACCGGCCGCGGCTGACCCGCCAGTCCCTCGGCGGCTGACGATGCCACCGGCGGAAAGCCGGACCGCGGTCGCTGGCCCGGCGCGGCCGAGCGCGCTGCCGCGATCGCTGCCGCGCCCCGGCCGGTCAGGGGGTCGGTTCCTTCTCGAGCCAGTCCAGGATCGCGTCGATCGGCTCCGGCCAGCGCGCGTCCAGCATCAGGTCGTGGCCCATGCCGGGGAACAGCAGCGGGGCCGAGCCGTACCGGCGGGCCACCCGGGTCAGCGCCGACGCCGGCACGACCCGGTCGTCCGGGCTGCCCAGCACCAGCACCGGTGGGGCTCCGACCGCTGGCTCGGGCTCCGGCGCCCCGAGCAGCTGCCACTGCGCACGTCGGCCGGCCCGGCCGAGCCGGCCGACGTGCCGCCGGGCCTCCGCCTCGGGCAGTTCCCGGCTGAACAGCTGTGCCCGGCTGAGCCGCAGCGGCCCACCGACCACCGCCGGCAGGGTGCCGGCCGGGTTGCGGCGCAGCGCCGCGCCGAGCATCCCCCAGCCGCCGAAGACCGGCGCCACCAGCACCGCCGCCCGGGCCGGGTAGCGGGCCAACGCGTGCGCCACCACCAGCGCCCCGGCGCCGTGGCCCACCAGCACCGCCTGGCGCGGCAGGCCGGCGGCCACCTGGACCACGTCGTGGGCGTACGCCCGCAGGTTCGCATCCGGGGCCGGCTCGCTGCCGCCGTGCCCGCGTAGGCTCACCGCGTGCGCCGGGAACCCCCGCCCCGCCGCGTGCCCCAGCCAGTGCTCGGCGAACGCCCAGGCACCGTGCCCGAAACCGGGCACGAAGAGCAGCGGCGGGCGCCCCTCCTCCAACTCCGGCGTGGCGCCCAGCACCTCGCGGCGGGCCGGCCGGACCGGGCGGGCCCACTCCCGGCCCCGCATGATCCGCACGTCGCTCAACTGAGCCACCTTTCGTTCGCGACTGCGGGGCTCGCAAGCTCACTCCTCGCGCTCACGTGCCCGACAGCTCGTGCAGGGCGCGCTGGACGGCGCGCAGGTAGTCGGCGTGGCCGACCTCGAACCAGTGCCGGCTGCTGTCCTTGACGTGGGCGGAGTAGCGCTCCCCGGCCCGGGCCCGCACCTGCTCGGCGAAGGCCGCCGCCCGCTTCGGCCGGTCCCGGCGGGCCAGCAGCAGGCGGGCGAAGAGCACCGTCTGCCAGTGCGACAGCGTGAACACCCCGGAGTCCGGCTGCACCAGGCCGGCCACGGCCAGCGTGGGATGCCCAGGGGCGAAGGCGTTGAGCCAGAGCGTCGGCCGTCCGGCGCCGGTGCCGTCGCCCAGGACCGACGGGTCGAGGAACTCGAAGCGCGGCAGGTACCCGGTGGCGAAGATGACCAACTCGGGGTCGATCTGCCGACCGTCGGCCAGCTCGACCGCGTACGGGTGGAAGCGGGCGACGTCCGGCACCGGGCCGATCGCGCCGTGACCCACGTAGTAGACGAGCTGGCTGTTGGCGATCGGGTGCGTCTCGTACACCCGGTGGTCGGGCTTGGGCAGGCCGAAGCGGGTCAGGTCGCCGACGGTCAGCCGCAGCGTCCAGTGGTAGAGCCACTGGCGCAGCCGCAGCGGCACGCGCAGTGCCAGCAGGGCGTCGTTGACCTGGTCGGCCGGGCGGCCCAGCACGTACTTCGGGGCGTACCAGTAGCCGCGCCGGGTGGAGTGCCAGCAGCGCGACGCCTGCTGGGCGGCCTCCACGGCGATGTCGCAGCCGGTGTTGCCGGCGCCGACCACCAGCACCCGCTTGCCGCGCAGCTGCGCCGGGTCCTTGTAGGACGAGGCGTGCATGATCTCGCCCCGGTACTCCTCCAGGCCCTCGTAGCGGGGCAGCTTCGGCGACCAGTTGTGACCGTTGGCGATCACCACGGCGGCGTAGCGGGAGGTGCGCTCCGACCCGTACCCGCCGGTCGAGCGGGTGGTGACGTCCCAGCGTTCCCCCTCGGCCGGCTCCACCCGCACCACCTCGGTGCCGAACCAGATGTGCGAACGCAGGTCGAAGTGGTCGGCGTAGCGCTCGAAGTAGGACAGCAGCTGGCTGTGGTGCGGATAGTCCGGCCAGGCGTCCGGCATCGGGAAGTCGGGGAACTGGGTGAAGGGCTTGGACGACAGCAGGTGGGTGCTGGCGTACACCGGGCTGCGGTCGTGCCGCCAGTTCCAGGCGCCGCCGACGCCGGTCTCCCGCTCGTAGCAGTCCACGCCGAACCCGTGTTCGCGCAGGTTCTTGATGGCGGTGAGGCCGCTGGCCCCGGCCCCGATGACGCAGACCGTGTCGCCCCGGTCGGAGACCGGGCGACCGTCGCGGCTCAGCGCGAGCGTGGTCGCCTCCGGGTCGGGCCGGCCGTGGTCGGTGGAGGTGGACACCGGGCTCTCCTTTTGTGCGGCACGCGTGCCGGTTGCCGCGAAATCTTCTCCACATCGGGGCTGGATGTCCAGCCCCGACGCGCAAGCGGCGGCGCGGCCCGCCGGTCGGGGGGTCAGCCGGTGGTCGGCAGCAGCAGGTCGACCAGGACGGGGAAGTGGTCGCTGGCCCGCCGGGTCTGCGGCGTGTCCACGACGTCGTAGTCGACCACGGTGATCCGCGGGTCGACGAAGAGCGCGTCGATGCGCCGGCGCGGGTCGGCACAGGAGTAGGTGAGCCGGTCCGCCCGGTCCGCCGCCACCGCGGCGTCGGTCAGCCCGGCCGCCACGGTGGCCCAGGCCGGCCCGTCCGGGCCCTCGTTGAGGTCGGCGCCGGCCAGCACCGGATGAGTGGCGGCGGTCAGCTCGCGCTTGAACGCGGCGGCCTGCGCGGGACGCTCGGCCGGGTCGGTGGACAGGTGCGAGCCGGCGAGGGTGAACCGGGCGTCGCCGACCCGGCAGTCGGCGTACGCGGCGCCGCGCAGGTGTCGGCCGGGGGTCAGCGGGAAGCGCTGGCAGCGGGTGCCCCGCACCTGGACGCGCAGGCTGGTCAGCAGCAGGTTGCCCAGCGCGGGCAGCCCGCCGGCGGCCATCACCAGGCCGAACGACTCGGCCAGCGCGGCCGACTTCTGCCGCCACCGGAACCGGCGCGGCCCCTCCTGCACGATGACCACGTCCGGGCGCGCGGCCCGGACCACGGCCGCCAGCGCGGCGGTGTCGTCGCGCTGGCTGTGGATGTTGTACGACACGACGCGCAGCGGCACGCCGGAGGTCTGCTCCACCCCGGCCCGCCTCAGATCCGGCGGGCCAGGTCGGCGGCGCCGATCACACCGGCGCTATTGCCCAGCTCCGCCGGGCGCACCTCGGCCACCGGCAGCCGGCCGCGCTGGGCCAGCGCGTCGAGGTAGGAACGGCGGGTCGGCCCGAGCAGCAGCTCACCGGCGTCGATGACACCGCCGCCGACCACCATGGCCTGCGGGTCGAGGATCTGCGCCATGTCGGCGATGCTGGTGCCCAGCCAGCGCCCGATCTGCGCGAACGCCTCGGTGGAGATCGGGTCGCCGCCCCGCGCCGCGGCGGTCACCATGTGGCCGGTGATCGCTTCGACCTCACCGCCGGCCAGCTCCAGCAGCGCGGTGGCCCGGTGCGGCTCCTGGCGAGCGCCGGCACGGGCGAACCGGACCAGGGCGCTGCCGCTGGCGTACTGCTCGATGCAGCCCAGCCGGCCGCAGCCGCACTGGTGCCCGTCCGGCACGGCCAGCATGTGGCCCAGCTCGGCGGCGATGCCGTGCGACCCGCGGACCAGCTCGCCGCCGAGCACGATGCCACCGCCGACGCCGGTGCCGATGGTGAACATGACCATCGAGTCGTCGGCGTCGCGGGCCGCGCCGTAGCGGAACTCGGCCCAGGCGGCCACGTTGGCGTCGTTCTCCACGATCACGGGCAGGCCGACGGCCGCGCTCACGTACTCGCGCAGCGGCTCGTCGCGCCAGGCCAGGTTGGGGGCGAAGAGCACCGTCGAGCGGGTGGCGTCGATCCAGCCGGCCGCGCCGATGCCCACGGCCTCGATCGTCCGCCCGGCAGCCAGCTCGCCGACCAGCTCGATGATGACGTCCCGCGTCTTGGCGACGTCATCGGCGGGAGTGTCCCGTCGGGCCTGCACGAGGACCGCGCCGGTGTCGTCCACGACACCGCCGGCCACCTTCGTGCCACCGACGTCGACTCCGATGGTCAGCGTCACCGCTGCCGCTCCCCTCTGCTGTGCTCTCCGGCGCGCGCGCCGGCGGCACGCCGCCTGTCGTGTCGGGACGTTCCCCGCTCAGGCGTCGTCGCCCGGTGCGTCCGCGCCCACGTCGTCGGGTACCCGCGAAGCGGGCACCACGGGTCGGTCGGCCGGTGCCGTCACCGGCCCGGCCTCGTCGACGGGTGGTGCGGCGTCCGGGACCGGATCCGCCGCCCGAGTGGCGACCGACCAGACGTCCCGCTCCGGCGCCGGCTGAGAATCATGCCCGGTGCGGGTGGCATCGCGCCACACGTGGCCTGCCGGACCGGCGGCGGAGTCCGCTTCGGGGGCCGGCGCGGCGGCGGTCGGGCCGGCGCTCGGAGTCGAGGGAGGTGGGGTCGGAGCGAACGGTGGCGCCGGGGCCTCGGCGGGGGGCTCGGCCGGGTTGAACGCGCGCAGCAGGCTGGCCACGCCAGCCGCGAGGTCGCCGGCGCCGGTGGCCAGCCGCTCGGCGAATTCGGGACTCGGGTCCCGCAGGGCGGCGATACCCCGGCAGACCGGACACACGCAGCATTCCGGCGAGCCCGTGGCGAAACCACCACCGGCGCCGGAGGACCCGCCCGGGCCGGCACTGTGACCGAGGACACCCGCCACGATCCCGCCCAGCGGACCCCACGCACCCGCGGGCGAGCCGGCGGAGGCCAGGCGCGCGCCCGCGAGCAGCGTGGCGACCAGACGCTCCGCCTCTTGCCGGGCCGAACCCGGATCCGTTCCGCCCACCCTCGGCTCCCCTACCCTGCCGCCGGACGCGTCACTGCGCCGCACCGGATGCTTCTACCCGGCGCTTGAGCTGCTTCAACGCGGTGTCCATGATCATCTTCTCGGCCTTGCGCCGGAACATTCCGAGCATTCCCACCGACAACTCGACCTCCAGGGTGTAGGTCACCGTGGTGCCGCCATCGGGGTTGCCCTCCAGGTCGTACGACCCGCGCTGGCTGCGCTGCATCTTCGACGGCGCGACGAGGTGCCACTCGATCCGGGACAGGTCCTCGGCGTACTCGTAGGCGAGCACGTACTCGTCGGCCATCACCCCGGCGTCGATGGTGAACCGCACCTGGCTGGCGTAGCCGTCCTCGTACTCCTCGACGACCTCCACCCGGCGCACCGCGTCGGTCCACTCCGGGTAGCGCGGGAAGTCGCAGATGACCGCCGCCACCCGGTCCGGTGCGGCGCCGATGGTGATCGACTGGGTGGAGGTGTCCGCCATGGGGGGAGGCTACCCGGCGCGCCCCGCCCGCGTGCCGCGCCGCCCCCGGCGCGCCCACGCGGGACCCCTCCCGACCGCCCGGGAGCATGTGCGCCACCGGTCCCGCCGTGCCGAACCGGGCAACCTGCCTAGCGCACCGGACGCGCCGTCCGGGTAGGTTTCGACAGAGCCGACCCCCGATGTGGCGGCCGGCCCGGCCAGTGCGAGCACGAGGGAGTGCAGGTGCGCGAGTTCTCCGTCCCGCCGATCGTCACCGTCGGCGACGCGGCCAACCTCACCGACCCGGTGTGGGACAACGCCGAGGCCGCGCCGGACTCGGTGCAGTTCGCCCGCCGGACGGCGGCCAGCGACGGCACCGGCACCCGCTGGACCGAGGTGACCTGCCGCGAGTTCCGCGACGAGGTGGTCGCGGTGGCCCGCGGGCTGATCGCCGCCGGCATCCAGCCGGGCGCCCGGGTCGCCCTGATGAGCCGCACCCGCTACGAGTGGACCCTGCTCGACTACGCCATCTGGGCCGCCGGCGCGGTCACCGTGCCGATCTACGAGACCTCCAGCGCCGAGCAGGCCGCCTGGATCCTCGCCGACTCCGGCGCGGTAGCGATCATGGTGGAGACCACCGCGCACGCCACCCTGGTCGCCGGCGTCCGGGACCGGCTGCCGGAGCTGGGCCACCTCTGGCAGATCGACCTCGGCGGGGTCGACGACCTGGTCACCGCGGGCGCCGCGGTCGAGCCGGCCGAGGTCGAGCGACGCCGCAAGGCGGTGCGCTCCGGCGACGTGGCCACCATCATCTACACCAGCGGCACCACCGGCCGGCCCAAGGGTTGCGTGCTGACCCACCGCAACATGTACGCCGACATCGCCAACGCGGTCCCGGTGCTGCCGAACCTGTTCCACGCCGGCGCGGCGACCCTGCTCTTCCTCCCCCTGGCGCACGCCTTCGCCCGGCTCATCCAGATCGGCGTGGTGCAGGCCCGGGCCACCATGGCGCACTGCGCCGACACCAAGAACCTGGTCGGTGAGCTGCAGGAGTTCAAGCCGACGTTCGTGCTGTCGGTGCCCCGGGTGTTCGAGAAGGTCTACAACGGGGCGAAGCAGAAGGCCGAGGCCGACGGCAAGGGCGGGATCTTCGCCCGGGCCGAGCACGTCGCCATCGCGTACAGCGAGGCGCTGGAGACGCCGCGGGGACCCGGCCTGGCGCTGCGTGCCCAGCACGCGGTCTTCGACCGGCTGGTCTACCGGAAGCTGCGCGCCGCGCTCGGCGGCCGCTGCCGCGACGCCATCTCCGGCGGCGCTCCGCTCGGCGCCCGGCTGGGGCACTTCTTCCGGGGCATCGGGGTGACGATCCTGGAGGGCTACGGCCTGACCGAGACCTCCCCCGCGGCCGCCGCGAACCTGCCCACCGGCACCCGGATCGGCACGGTCGGCCGGCCGCTGCCCGGCGTGACCATCCGGATCGACGACGACGGCGAGATCCTCATCTCCGGCGACCTGGTCTTCCAGGGCTACTGGCACAACGAGCAGGCGACCGCCGAGACGATCAGGCCGGACGGCTGGTTCTGCACCGGCGACCTGGGGCAGCTCGACGACGACGGCTACCTCACCATCACCGGCCGCAAGAAGGAGATCATCGTGACCGCCGGCGGCAAGAACGTCGCCCCGGCGGTGCTGGAGGACCGGGTCCGGGCGCACCCGCTGATCAGCCAGTGCGTGGTCGTCGGCGACCGGCAGCCGTTCATCGCGGCGCTGGTCACCGTGGACGAGGAGGCGCTGCCCAAGTGGCTGGAGTCGGCCGGGCTGCCCGCCGACACGCCGGTCGAGGAGCTGCGCGCGAACGAGGCCCTGCGGGCCGAGATCCAGTCGGCGATCGACACCGCGAACCAGGCCGTCTCCAAGGCCGAGGCGATCAAGGTGTTCCGGATCCTGCCCCGCGACTTCACCGAGGCGACCGGTGAGTTGACCCCCTCGCTCAAGGTCAAGCGCCAGGTCGTGCACAAGACGTACGCGGCGGAGATCGCCGAGATCTATCGGGGCTGACTACCATCCGTCACGTGCCCGCCTCGACACCCGCCGCCCCGCACCCGCATCCCCTCGCCGCGGCAGCCCGCCTGGTGATGCTGGCGCTGGTCGCCGTCCTGACCCTGTTCGCGACGCACGACGTCACCCAGCTCTGGTGGATCGCGCTGCTCGCGGTCGCCGGGCTGCCCGCCCTGCTGGCCCCGCAGCACCGGCTGGTCGGCCCGCTGAGCCGGGTCGCCGAGGTGGTGGTGCTGGGCCTGGCCGCCAGCCACGTGGCCGCGGTCGCCTCGATCGGCGGCTCCGTCGACGGGCTGGGCGCGTCGGCGGTGCTGCCCTACCTGGCCGTGCCGGTGACCGTCACCGCGCTACGCCGCCGCTTCCGCGAGGGCACCGCGCTGCTCGCGGTCACCGCGGGCACCCTGCTGGTCAGCGGCGCGCTGACCGAGGTGGACGGGGTTCGGCAGCTCGGCCAGCTCGGTTACCTGGCGGTCTGCGCGCAGTGGTTGATCCTGGCCGCGCTGGGCCTCTACGCCGCGAGCACCCTGCACCGGGTGATGCAGGTGCGAGGCGAGGGCAAGCCGCAGCCGTACGCCGAGGCGACCCGACTGCTGACCCAGCTGCGCAGTGTGGCCCGCCAGCTGCCCGGGGCCACCCTCGACCCGGGCGGCATCTCCGAGCACCTGGTGGAGGAGCTGCGCACGGTCGCCCGGGCCGACCGCGCCGCGGTGCTGTCGGTCAGCGGCGGCGGTCGCCTGGTCGTGCTCGCCCAGGCCGGCGCGGACCGGGTCGACTGGGAGACGACGCTCGACGCGGACTCGGCGATCGCCGACGCCTGGGCCAGCCAGCAACCGCAGACCTCGGCCCGCTCGCAGTCGCGCACCCACCGGGGCGGGGAGGTCTCCGCACTGGTGGTGCCGCTGATGGCCGGCGTACGCACGATCGGTCTGGTGGCGCTGGAGGCGGACGTCGCGCACGCGTACCCGCCGCCGGTGGTGTCCCGGGTGACCGCCCTGACCCGGCCGGCCGCGCTGCGCCTGGAGGCGGCGCTGCTCTTCGACGAGGTCCGCTCGCTGGCCACCAACGAGGAGCGGCAGCGGCTGGCCCGCGAGATCCACGACGGGGTGGCGCAGGAGTTGGTAATGGTCGGCTACGGCATCGACAACGCCCTGGCCACCGTCTTCGACGACGCGGAGGAGACCGCCGAGGCGCTGCGGACGTTGCGCGCCGAGGTGACCCGGGTGATCCAGGAGCTGCGGCTGAGCCTGTTCGAGCTGCGCAGCGAGGTGGACCGGCACGGTGGCCTGGCCGCGGCGATCGCCGAGTACGCCCGCACCGTTGGCGCCTCCGGCGGGCTGCGGGTACACCTGTCCCTGGACGAGTCCACCGCGCGGCTGCCCGCCGCCACCGAGGCCGAGCTGTTGCGCATCGCCCAGGAGGCGGTGACCAACGCGCGCAAGCACGCCGGGGCGTCGAATCTCTGGGTCACCTGCGAGGTGGACCCCCCGTACGCGCAGATTGAAGTGTCGGATGACGGTCAGGGGATGGCTGACCAGCGCCCCGACGGGCGGTACGGTCTTGCGATCATGGCCGAGAGGGCGGAACGTATCCGGGGCCGGTTGGAGATCAGGCCGCGGCAGCCGAGCGGAACGACCGTGGCGGTGGTTCTCGGTTCCTCGTCCCGGCGCGATAACGTGCGCGGTAGCGCAGCACCAGAAGGGGAGTAACCCGAGGATGACCACAAGTCCGACACCGGCCACCCGCACCAAGGTCCTCCTTGTCGACGATCACGACCTGATCCGCAAGGGCCTGCGGCACGCCTTCGAGCGCGACCGTCAGTTCGAGGTCGTCGGTGAGGCCGCCACGGCGGCGGAGGGGGTACGCCAGGCCGGGGCCCTGCAGCCGGACGTGGTGATCATGGATCTGCGGCTGCCCGACGGCAGCGGCCTGGAGGCCACCCGAGCGCTGCGCAAGTCCAGCGCGTCGATGGGCATCGTGGTGCTGACCATGTACGCCGGCGACGACCAGCTCTTCGGTGCCCTGGAGGCCGGCGCGAGCGCGTTCGTGCCGAAGACCGCGCCGGCCGACGAGGTGGTCGCCGCAGCGCGGCACGCCGCCTCCTCGCCCAGCGCGTTCACCGCCGCCGACCTGGCCGAGGCGATGAAGCGCCGACTGGCCCCGTCCGGCCCACAGCTCTCCCCCCGCGAGGGGCAGGTGCTGCGGCTGCTCGCCGACGGCATGAGCGTGGCCGGCATCGCCAAGCAGCTCTTCGTCAGCGAGTCCACGGCCAAGACCCACATCTCCAAGCTCTACGAGAAGCTCGGTGCGGCCAACCGGGCGCAGGCTCTGATGACCGCGCTGCGGCTCGGTCTGCTCGAGGCCCCGGACGCCCCGAAGTTCTGACCCTCCCACCCGTTCGTCGAGCGGGACGACGCGTGTGACGCGAGGTCCGCGCCAGCCCACGGGCTGGCGCGGACCTCGCGTATCGACCGACGTCGGCGGCGATCCGCCGACAGGCTATGGTCTGGCGGGCAACGGGGCGGGCAGAATACCCGCGCGGGCAAGGACGCCCGCGTCGCGGACTCGAAGGGTGAGCGCATGCAGCGGCCGGACTGGGCACCCGACAGCATCGACATCGAGCGCCCGAGCGTCGCGCGGATGTACGACTACTACCTCGGCGGTTCCCACAACTTCGCCGCCGACCGCGCGGCGGCGCAGGCGATGGTGGCCGCGGTGCCGGAGGCGCCGCTGATGGCGCAGGCCAACCGGGCCTTCCTGCGCCGGGTGGTGCAGCACCTGGCCGGAGCCGGCATCCGGCAGTTCCTGGACATCGGCTCGGGCATCCCGACGGTGGGCAACGTGCACGAGATCGCCCAGCGCGTCGACCCGGCCTCGCGGGTGGTCTACGTGGACGTCGACCCGGTGGCGGTGGCGCACAGCCGGGAGATCCTGGCCGGCAACGACCGCGCCGTGGTCGTGCAGGAGGACCTGCGGCACCCGGAGCGGATCCTGACCCACCCCGACGTACGGAAGCTGCTGGATCTCGACCAGCCGGTGGCCGTGATGATCGTGGCCGTGCTGCACTTCGTCTCCGACTCCGACCGGCCGGCGGAGCTGCTGCGTACCCTGCGCGAAGCGCTGGCCCCCGGCAGCTACCTGGTGCTGTCGCAGGCCAGCGACGACGGGCGCAGCTCCGACGAGCGGGCCGAGGCGGAGCGGGTCTACCGGCGTACCGACAGTCCGCTCTGGGTGCGCAGCCGCGCCGAGCTGACCGTGCTCTTCGACGGCTTCGAGCTGGTCGACCCGGGAGTGGTGTGGGTGCCGCAGTGGCGGCCGGACACCTCGGAGAGCGCGGAGGGAGCCGAGCGGGCGGTCTTCATGGGCGGCGTCGGGCGACTCGGTGGTTGAGCCGCCGGGGGCGACCGGGGCGGCATCCTGCCCAGGCACCTTCGCCCGGGCCTGGGCCAAGGCTGTCTCCGGCACCAGCTACCTGCCGATGACGCAGACCCAGTTGGAGGTCCTGCTGCACCGGCTCACCGGGCAGCTGGCCACCGCACTGCTCGCTGAGCCGTTCGACCTGCGCGTCGGGCACCGGGTGGGCGCCGACCTGGTCGCCGCGCACATCGCCTCCGCCGAGGGGCTGGGCCGTACCGTCGAGGTCATCCAGCTCCGGTTGGTCCGCGACCTGGGGCTGGTGGCCGAGGACGTCGAGGACCGGATGGCGCGGCTGCTGGCCGCGGTGGCGACCGGCTACGCCCGTGCCCTGCGGGACCGGACGCTGGACGAGCAGGAGTCGATCAGGCGGGCCGCGATGATGGCCCGCAGCCAGGCGGAACGGGCCCTGCGGGCCAGCGAGGCGCGGTTCCGCCACCAGGCCACCCACGACCCGCTCACCGGCCTGCCGAACCGGACGCTGTTCACCGAACGGCTCACCGCCGCGCTCAATGAGCCGGGTCGCGGAGCACAGCGCATCGGGGTGTGCTTCCTCGACCTGGACCGGTTCAAGGTGGTCAACGACACCCTGGGGCACCAGATCGGCGACCGGCTGTTGGTTGCGGTGGCCGAGCGGCTGTCCCGTACCGCCGGCGAGCACCTGCTGGCCCGGCTCGGCGGGGACGAGTTCGTCGTCCTGGTGGAGCGCGCCGGCGGCACCGACGACGTGGTGAAGGTGGCCGAGGCGGCGCTGGCCGCGGTCGGAGAGCCGGCGCTGGTCGACGGGCACGAACTACAGGTCTCGGCGAGCGTCGGGATCGTGGAGCGGCAGGTGGCCGGCACCACCCCCGGTGACCTCATGCGGGCCGCCGACAGCACGCTGCACTGGGCCAAGTCGGCGGGCGGGGCGCGCTGGGCGCTCTACGACGCCGAGCGCAACCGCCGCGAACTGGCCCGCTACGCGCTCTCCGCGGCCATCCCGGCGGCGCTGGAGCGCGGCGAGTTCTACCTCGACTACCAGCCGCTCACGTCGCTGCGCGACGGCCGACTGGTCGGGGTGGAGGCGCTGGTCCGCTGGCGGCACCCGGAGCTGGGGGTGCTGCGGCCGGACAGCTTCATCGGGCTCGCCGAGGAGACCGGGCTGATCGTGCCGTTGGGCGGCTGGGTGCTGGCCGAGGCGTGCCGGGAGGCGCAGGCGTGGTCGACCGGCGGCGCGGCGGCGCCCTTCGTGAGCGTCAACCTGGCCGTCCGGCAGGTGCACCGGCCCGGTCTGGTGCAGGAGATCCGCGCCCTGCTGCACCGCACCGGGCTGCCACCGGAACGGCTCCAGCTGGAGATCACCGAGAGCACCATGATGAGGACCGCCGAGGAACCGGTACGCGCGCTGCGGGTGCTGGCCGACCTCGGGGTGCGGATCGCCATCGACGACTTCGGCACCGGTTACAGCAACCTGGCGTACCTGCGGGACCTGCCGGTGACCGAGCTGAAGGTCGCCGGCGAGTTCGTCGCCGGGCTGCGCTCGCCCGAGCCGGGTCAGGCCGTCCGCACCGACGAGCGGATCCTCGCCTCGCTGGTGTCGCTGGCGCACGCCCTGGACCTGACGGTGACCGCCGAAGGGGTGGAGACCGCCGGGCAGGCCGAGCGGCTGCGGGCGATCGGTTGCGACGCCGGTCAGGGCTGGCACTTCGGGCGGCCCGCCCCGGCCGACCGGATTCTGGCCCGCATCGGCTGACCGGCCCACGCTGCCCCCGCCGGCCGACCGGGTCGCGTGAGTGGCCGCGCGGGCGCGGAGGTCCGCACCGACGTTGCCGGAGCGCTGGCACGTCGGCCGCGCGGACCGCGCGCCCCTGGATCGCCGGGACCGGGGAACGCGGCGTGGAACCCATCCGGCCTTCGGCGCCTTTGCTCTGCTTCAACCCGCGCAACGGATTCGGGCCTCGGCTGTCGCCTCAGTTGAAGCAGAGCAAAGGCGGGTGCGCCGAGTGCGGGTCGGCTCCTGGGCGCCAGGCGAGAGGAGCGCGGGGTAGACAACGTCTACGCTCCCTGGTAGACACTGTCTATGAGCGAGCGGGAGGTGGGCTTGCGCGCCCGGCTGGTGGCGGCCGGTGTCGAGCTGGTGCTGCGCGAGGGCCAGTCGGCGGTGTCGCTGCGCGAGATCGCCCGCCGGGCCGGGGTCTCGCACGGCGCCCCGCGGCGCTACTTCCCCACCCACCTGGACCTGCTCTCCGCCATCGCCCGGGAGGGTTTCACCGACCTCACCGGCCGGGTCGAGCAGACCCTGCGCGCCGCCGGCCCGGACCCGCGCGCCCGACTGACGGCGCTGGGCCGGACGTACCTGGACTTCGCGGCGGCGCACCGCGGCATGTTCGAGCTGATGTTCCGGCACGACCTGCTGGCCAGCAGTCGGCTGGGGCTGCGCGAGAAGAGCCTGCCGCTGTTCGCGGTGCTGGTGGACCTGGTGGCCCAGGTACGCCGGCCGACCGACGCGGCGGTCCCGGTGCTGGCCGGCGCGCTCTGGGCCAACCTGCACGGCATCGCCCAGCTCTGGGCCTGGGGCAGCCTGCCGCTGGCCACCGGCGTCGACGAGGACGACGCGCTGTTGCGCGCCGCACTGGACGCCCACCTCGGCCCGGCCCCCGCCTGAGCCGACCCGTCCACACCCCTGGGAGAAGCCGTGCCACTGCTGTACGACCTCGCCAAACTGACCGTCGGCACCACGCTGCGGTGGGGCTGGCGACCGCGCGTGGAAGGGCTTGAGCACCTGCCGCGGCACGGCGGCGCGATCCTCGCCGGCAACCACCTGTCCGTCGCCGACGAGCTGTTCCTCGCCAGCGTGACGCCCCGGCACGTCGCGTTCTGGGCCAAGGCCGAGTACTTCGCCGGCCACGGGCCGCGCGGCTGGCTGAGCCGGCGGATCGTCGGCGGCATGGGCGCGATCCGGGTGGAACGTGCCGGCGGTCGGGCCGTCCTGAGCGCGTTCGACGCCGCCGTACCGGTGCTGCGCGCCGGTGGCCTGGTCGCCGTCTACCCGGAGGGCACCCGCTCGCCGGACGGGCGGCTCTACCGGGGCCGCACCGGGATGACCCGGCTGGCCCACGACGCCGGCGTGCCGATCGTCCCGGTCGGCGTGCTCGGCACCGCCGAGGTGCTGCCGGTCGACGCGCGGCTGCCCCGCCGGCATCCGGTCACCCTGCGGTTCGGCCCACCGATCGCGGTCGCCGGCCGGATCGACGGGCCGCGCGACATCCGGACGGTCACCGACGAGGTGATGGCCGCGATCCAGCGGCTCACCGGCCAGGAGTACGTGCCGCGCTACGCACCGCGCCGTGGCAGCCCCTCCGCCTGAACCCCGGCGAACGGCGCCGCCTGAACCCGCGAACGGCACGCGGGAACCCGAGCGGCCCGGCCAGCGGCCGTCCGCTCAGCCGGCGAGCAGAGTGGCCATGCGTTGCGCCTGGGCCTCCCAGCGCCACTCCCGCTCCACCCACGCCCGACCGGCCGCACCCAGCTGGCGGGCCAGGTCCCGGTCGGCCAGCAGGCGCGACACCCGGTCGGCGAGCTGGGTGACGTCGCGACCGCGTACCACGTAGCCGGTCTCCCCCTCGCGGACCGCGTCCGGCGCGCCGCCGGAGTCGCCGGCGACCACCGGCAGCCCGGTCGCGGACGCCTCCAGGTAGACGATGCCGAGCCCCTCCACGTCCAGGCCGCGGTTGCGGGTGCGGCAGGGCATCGCGTAGACGTCGCCGGCCGCGTAGTGCGCGGGCAGCTCGGCGGCCGGCACCGACCCGGTGAAGACCACGTCCCGCTCCACGCCCGCCTGACGGGCCAGTTTCTCCAGCGTGGCCCGGTACGGGCCGCCACCGACCACCAGCAGCGCGGCGTCCGGCACCCGGCGGCGGATCTCCGGCAGCGCCCGGATCAGCATGTCCTGGCCCTTGCGCGGCACCAGCCGGGACACGCAGACCACCACCGGCCGGTCGGCCAGACCGAGCCGGACCCGCACCGGCTCGCCGTCGACGCTCGGGTGGTAGGTGTCCACGTCCACGCCGGGGGCGAGCCGCCGCAGCTCGGTCAGCCCGTCCAGCACCCGGGCCAGCCGGCTGCGGGTGTACTCGCCCAGGTAGGTGGTCACGTCGACGCCGCGCCCGATCCGGCGCAGCGCCGGACGGGCGGCCGGCAGCGCCGCCCAGCCCACCTCGTGGCCGTGGGTCTGCGCCACCACCCGGCGGATGCCCGCCCGGCGACGCAGGCCGGCGGCGAGCAGCCCGAGCGGGGCCGCCGCGCCGAACCACACCGTGTCGCAGTCGTACGCCCGGGCCAGCCGCGCCGCCCGGCGGGCGATCAGCGGGGTGGGCAGCAGCACCCGGGTGCGTTCCCGGACCACCTCGAACGGCTGGTCGGCGTCGAACTTCTCCGCTCCCCGCCAGCTCGACGCGTAGACCACCACCGAGCCGGCGGGCTGGCGTACCGCGAGGTTGTGCACGAAGGACTGGATCCCGCCGGGGCGGGGCGGGAAGTCGTTCGTGATGAGCAGGGTACGGCTCACCGGCCGACCTCCCGGGCGTACGCGCGTGCGGCGGCCATCCGCTCCACGGTGGACGGGTGTGAGGCGGAGTAGAGGTACTCCCAGCGGGGCGGGTCGGGGTCGCCGAGGTTGATCGAGGAGAGCCGCCGCTGCATCGCCTCGAAGGTGCCCGGGTCGCCGGTGAGCGCCAGCGCGTGCGCGTCGGCTCGCGCCTCCACCCGTCGGGACATCACGGCCTGCACCGGCGCGGCGATCAGCCCGGCCACCGTGACCAGCGCGACCAGCAGCGGGAACGCGCGGGGCTGGGCGACCGAATCGACGCCGGCCAGCCGCAGCAGCGGCCCCCACGAGCCGAGCAGGTAGAGCGCCACCACCGCGGCGGCCGCGCCCAGCGCTCCGGTTAGCGTGCCGACCGCGACGTCGGAATCCTTGGCGTGGCCCAGCTCGTGTGCCACCACGGCGGTCACCTCCTGCGGGGTGGCCTCGCGCAGCAGCGTGTCGTACACCACCACCCGCCGGGTCGGCCCGAGCCCGGAGACGTACGCGTTGACCGCCCGCGTGCGCCGGGAGGCGTCGGCGACCAGCACGTCGCGCACCGGCACCCCGTCCCGTGCGGCCATGCTCATCAGCTCGGTGCGCAGCGGGCCCTGCTCCATCGGGGTGAACCGGTTGAACACCGGCTCCACGAGTACCGGCAGCACGAAGGACAGCAGCACCACCAGCAGGGCCGCCCCGGCGGCGCCGAACGCCCACCACCAGCGCGGGGCGAGCCGGATGACCGCGTAGAAGCCGAGCAGCGCCACCGCGCCGATCACCGCGCTGACCGCGTACGACTTGAGCAGGTCGACCGCCCAGCCGCCCCAGCCGTTGGTGCTCAGCCCGTACCGGGTGAGCACGCTCTGCCGCCACGCCGCGAACGGGAGGGTGACCAGGTCGGCGACCAGCACCACGGCCAGCCCGCCGAGCACCGCCTGGGCGGCCCAGTGCCCGCCGAACGGCCGGCCGGCCAGCTCGACCAGCCGGCTGCCGAGCGGGGTCAACCCGAGTGCGAGGGCGGCCAGCAGCCCGACGGCCAGCCCCCCGTAGCCGCCCGGGCGCAGCGCGGCGCGGAACTCTCGCCCGCGGGCCACCTGCTCGGCCGGCAGGTCGCGGAGCGCGGCGAGCTGGTCGGCGCGGGGCGCCGGCGGCCGGTGCCAGGGGATCAGCAGCGCGACGGTCACCACCAGCGCGACGGTCAGCCCGGCCAGGGTCAGCAGCGCCCAGCCACGCGGGCTCACCGGGGCACCGCCGTGCCAGCCGCACAGTGGGCGTCGTCGCCGCTGCCGGCGGGCCCGCCGTGGTCGCGCCGTACCCCGCTCATCCCGCCGCTCCTCCCGCCGTGACCGCCCATCCTATGGCCCGCCAACCGTGCGCCTCGGGCCCGGTGCCCGACCCGCGGTCACGCCACCGACGGGCCGCACGACGTCCGACGCGGTGCCGGGGTCAGGCCACCCGACGGGCGGCGCGACGCCGGCTCTGCGCGGGGGCGGGCGGCGCGAGGACCTCAACCTCGAAGCCGGCCCGGGCGAACACCTCGATCGCCTGGACCTCGGCGGCGTCGAGCCCCGCCGCGGGGGACGTCTCGTCGAACAGAGCGGCCACCAGGCAGCCGGAGCAACCCTCGCCCCGGTGCGGGCAGCCCTCGCAGTCGATGAGCATGGAACCTCCTGATCGCGCTGGCGGTGCCCGGGCCCAAGACGTCGTCGCCGCCCGAGCACCGTCGGTCACATCGACGCTAACCACGGGGTACGACAGAAACCGGACAACGGCCATCGGACCCGATCACATGGTTGCCAATGTCCACCCGACATCCAGGAGGTCGGGTTGTCCGCCTAATCGGGACGCCCCGATTTCACGGAGGTCGGGTCGATCAGCCCGGTGGCGCGGTCAGGAGCGGGCGAGCCGACGCAGCAGCGAGTCGGCACCGAGCGGGTACGCGCCGTGCCGGCGTACCCCGTCGGCGACCTCACGGTCGGACGAGACCACCACCACCGGGCGGCCCGCCGGCTCGGCCCGGACCAGCCGTCGGATCAGCTCGTCGGCGGTCTCGCCCTTGCGGGAGAAGAGCACCCGCACGCCGCGCGGCGCCGGCGGGAGCCCGTGCATCCGCTCGGCACCGTCGAAGACCACGGTCACCTCGTCGCCGGTCTGCGCGGCGAGCCCGCCCAACCCGGTGATCAGGCGCTTGCGCTGCTGCTCCAGGGACATTTCGCCGAAGCCGCGCTTGGTGACGTTGTAGCCGTCCACCACCAGGTGCGCCCGGGGCAGGGCGAGCAACTGGTCCAGCCGGGCGGGGTCGTCGGTGTCCCGGGCGCGGGCGGCGGGACTGGCCGGCGCGGTGCCCGGCTGCTCGGCGAACGCCTCGGCGACGAAGTCGGCGGGCAGCTTATCCACCGGGTCCAGCGCCAGCTCCCGGCGCAGCCCCACGGCGGCCTGGCCGATGGTCTCCAGCAGCAGCCAGAGCCGGGCGTCGTCGACCGACCGGGCCTCCTTGGCGCTGGCCCGGGCCATCCCGGCCGCCGCCTCCGCCTCGGCCAGCCGGGCCCGGGCCCGACGCAGCTCGGCGTCCACATCGGCGCTCGCCCGCGCGGCCCGGCCCCGTTCGGTGGCCAGCAGTTCCGTCGCCCGGCGCTCGCGCGCCTGGGTCTCCCGCAGCGTGCGGGCCAGCTGCCGGGACTCCTCCCGCAGCTGCCCCAGCTCCTCCCGGACCCGGGCCAGCTCGTCGCGGAGCTTCTCCGCCTCGACCCGGGCCACCGCCCGGTCGTGCTCGGCGCGGGTGGCCCGCTGCTCGGCCTCGCGGACCAGTTCGGCGACGACCGCGCTGTCCGCCTCGGCGCGCACGGCCGCGCCGCTGGCCTCGATCAGGTCCCGCCAGCCGAGAGGACGGGCCAGATAGGCCAGCGCGGCCACCTCGACCGGGTCGGCGGCGGCCGGCGCCGTCCCCTCGACCACGGCCGCCCCGAGGTCGCCGGCGTCGGCCAGCACCCGGGCGGTGACCCGCTGACGGAACAGCGGGTCGGCGGTCAGCTGGGCGGCGATCACCGGTGCGCCGAGCCGGGCCCGCCGGTTGGGGGCGAACTTCGCCACCCGGCGCAGCGGCACCGGCACCTCGTCGGCGGGCAGCCCGGGCAGCACCGCGGCGGTCAACGCCACGATCCGCTGGCGGACCGGCTCGGGCAGGGTCGGCTCCGGCTCGATCGTCGGCCCGCCGACCGGCTCCGCCGCGCCGGATGCGGCTGGCGTCTGGGCATTCGGTGCGTCGTCGTCCGGGTCGCCCACAACACCGTCGCGCGCGACCGGATCCTCCTGCGGGAGGTGGTCGTCGTACGGCTCGGTGAGGGGCATGTGGCAAGTCTCCCACCGCGACCGGGCCCACCGCCCGGTGAGTGAGCCGATCTCTCATCCTAGCCCCATGGAGACCCCTGGGACCGCTGAGACGGGAGTGTCGGACCGGGGCGCTAGCGTGCCGCCGATGGCACAGGCGGAGTACGTGCAGGAGTCCCTCGCTGGTCTCGACCCGGCGGTGGGTGGGGTCGACCCGGCGCTGCCGCTCTACGCGACCACCTTCGTGGTGGTCGACCTGGAGACCACCGGCGGCGCGCCGGACGGCGGCGGCATCACCGAGATCGGCGCGGTGAAGGTGCGTGGTGGCGAGCAGCTGGGCGTGCTGGCCACCCTGGTCAACCCGGGGCAGCCGATCCCGCCGTTCATCACCGTGCTCACCGGCATCACCCAGGCGATGCTGCTGCCGGCGCCGCCGATCGAGCAGGTGCTGCCGAGCTTCCTGGAGTTCATCGCCGACGCGGTGCTGGTGGCCCACAACGCCCCCTACGACGTCGGTTTTCTCAAGGCGGCCTGCGCGAAGCACGGCTACCGCTGGCCCAACCTCCGCGTACTGGACACCGCGGCGCTGGCCCGCCGGTTGCTGACCCGTGACGAGGTGCCCAACCGCAAGCTCGGCACCCTGGCCGCCTACTTCCGCACCGCCGTCCAGCCGACGCACCGGGCGCTGGACGACGCGAAGGCCACCGTCGACGTGCTGCACGGGCTGATCGCCCGGCTCGGCGGGCACCGGGTCGACACCGTCGGCGACGCAATCGAGTTCGCCCGGGCGGTCACCCCGACCCAGCGGCGCAAGCGGCACCTGGCCGAGGGGTTGCCGAAGGTTCCCGGGGTCTACATCTTCCGCGCCGCCGACGACCGGCCGCTCTACGTCGGCACGTCGGGCGACATCGCCACCCGGGTGCGCAGCTACTTCACCGCCGGGGAGAAGCGGGCGCGCATCTCGGAGATGCTCGCCGCCGCCGAGCGGGTCGAGGCGGTGGAGTGCGCCCACGCGCTGGAGGCCGAGGTGCGCGAGCTGCGGCTGATCGCCGCGCACGCGCCGCCGTACAACCGGCGCTCGAAGTACCCGGAACGGATGGTCTGGCTGAAGCTGACCGACGGGCCGTACCCGCGACTGTCCGTGGTCCGCGACATCTCCCCCACGGACGCGGCCTACCTCGGGCCGTTCACCTCCCGGCGGGCTGCCGAGCTGGCGGCGGCGGGCTTCCACGACGCCGTGCCGCTGCGCCAGTGCACCCACCGGCTCTCGCTGCGTACCGTCACGCCGGCCTGCGCGCTGGCCGAGCTGGGCCGCTGCCCGGCACCCTGCGAGCATCGGATCACCCCCGAGGAGTACGACCACCGCGCGGCGGCGCCGTTCCGCACCGCGACCACCAGCGACCCGCAGGTGGTGGTCGACGCGCTGCTGGCCCGCATCGACGTGCTCTCCCGCGACCAGCGCTACGAGGAGGCGGCGGTGGTGCGGTCCCGGCTGGCCGCCCTGCTGCGCGCCACCGTGCGGATGCAGCGGCTGACCGCCCTGAGCGGGATCGCCGAGCTGGCCGCGGCCCGCCCGGCCGCCCACGGCGGCTGGGAGCTGGCCCTGGTCCGGCACGGCCGGCTGGCCGGCGCCGGCGTCTCCCCGCCCGGCGTCCACCCCCGACCGACGCTGGCCACCATCCGGGCCACCGCCGAGACGGTCCCGGCCGGGCACGGCCCGGTGCCGGCGGCCACCGCGGAGGAGTCCGAACGCATCCTGTCCTGGTTGGAGCGACCGGAGACCCGGCTGGTGGAGATGTCCTCCGGCTGGTCCTCACCGGTCGGTGGCGCGGCCCGGTTCCGCGACCTGCTGGCGAAGGCCGAGGGCGCCGCGTCCCGCCAACTCTCGACCGAACGCTCATGACCAAGTGACCGATCGGACTACGTCGACTCGCTTAGGCTGTTAGAGAAGTGCAGTCCTGCCCGATTCGTGGGCCTGCTCCCGACCGCCGGAGTCCCGGCGACCGCGGAGCCGGGGTGAGGAGGTGTCCCTCGTGGACGTCGACGCCGGACACGGCGCCGCCCTGGGGGGCGCCCTTCCAACCCCGGCGGGTGAGCTGCCGCTGACCCGCCGGCTGCGATCCCTGCTCACCTGGCCGACCACCGACTCGGACCCGGTCACCCAACTGGTCCGCACCCACCGGAGCATCCACGCCGGCACCGACCCCGCGGTGCTGCGCCGGGCGTACACCATCGCGGAGAACATGCACCGCGGGCAGTTCCGCAAGAGCGGCGAGCCGTACATCACCCACCCCCTCGCCGTCGCGCAGATCTGCGCGGAGCTGGGGATGGACACCATCACCCTGGTGGCGTCGCTGCTGCACGACACGGTGGAGGACACCCGCTACACGCTCCAGGCGCTGGCCGAGGACTTCGGCGGGGAGGTCGCCCACCTCGTCGACGGGGTGACCAAGTTCGACAAGGCGTTCTACGGCAAGGCCGCCGAGGCGGAGACGATCCGCAAGATGATCATCGCGGCCGGCAAGGACGTCCGGGTGCTGATCATCAAGCTGGCCGACCGGCTGCACAACATGCGCACCCTCGGGGTGCGCTCCGCGGCGTCGCGGGAGCGGATCGCCCGCAAGACCCAGGAGGTGCTGGTCCCCCTCTGCGACCGGCTCGGCATCCAGACCCTCAAGCGCGAGCTTGACGACGTGGTGCTGCTGCACCTCGAGCCGGACGAGCACGCCCGGCTGGCCCGGCACGTGCACGACCGGCCGGGCTGGGACGCGTACCTCGACTCGGTGGTCTCCCAGGCCAAGGTGGCGCTGCGGCGCAGCCGGGTCGACGCCGAGGTGACCCCTCGGCCGCGGCACCTCTACTCGATCTGGAAGGACACCGTCGCCGGCGGCCACACGGCCCCGTACGACCTGCCCCGCATCGCGATCGTGGTGGACGGCCCGGCCACCGACTGTTACGCCGCGCTGGGCGCGATCCACGGCACCTGGCGACCGGTCCCCGGCCGCTTCAAGGACTTCATCGCCTCGCCGAAGAACAACCTCTACCGGTCCCTGCACACCAGCGTGTGCGGCCCGCAGGACCGCACGGTGGAGGTGCTGATCCGCACCGAGGAGATGCACCGCTCGGCCGAGTACGGCGTCGCCGCCGACTTCCGCTTCCCGCGCTCGAGCAGCTCGGCGGCCCGCGCCGAGCAGCTGGACTGGCTGCGCCGCGTCCTCGACTGGGAGCAGGACGCGGCCGACCCGGCGCAGTTCCTCGAGTCGCTGCGCTGTGACCTGTCCGAGGCGCAGATCCAGGTCTTCGCCGACGGCCGGCAGGTGGTGCTGCCGGCCGGCGCAACCCCCGTCGACCTGGCGTACGAGTTGGGCAGCGACCGCGGCGACCACTGCCTCGCCGCCCGGATCAACGGCCGGCTGGCGCCGCTGAGCTCCGAGCTGGACGAGGGCGACGTGGTGGAGATCTTCACCGAGAACGACGCGGACAACGGCTTCGAGGCCGACGTCGCGCCGCGCGGCCCGCGCCGGGAGTGGCTGGGGTTCGTCAAGTCGCCGCACGCGCAGATGCAGATCAACCGGTGGTTCGCCGAACACACCGAGCCGGGCATCACGATCAGCGACAAGGTACGCCTCGGCCGGGCCACCATCGGGTTGACGCTGCGCCAGCACAACCGGGGGCTGGCCAGCGACCTGCCGCTGCTGCGCCTCTCCGAGGAGCTCGGCTACCCGGACCTGGAGACCCTGCTGGTCGCGGTCTTCGACCGGGTGATCGAACCGGACACCGTGGTACGCCAGCTCATCGACCTGGTCGACCATCGCCGGTGACGCCTCCGGGCCCCGGTGGGTCCGAGCGCCATTCGCGACCACTAGCCTGAAGTCATGATCCCCCGCTCCCGCGTCACCGGACGGGCCTTCGCCTACCAGGTCTTCTACCGGCTGCCGCTGCCGGTGCGCCGTCGACTGGTCCGGCTGGCCGTGCCGAAGTACATCGTCGGCGCGGTCACCCTGGTTCGCGACGCCGAGGCCGACGGCGCAGGTCGGCTGCTGCTGCTGCGCCAGCCGCCCGGCAAGGGCTGGTCGCTCCCCGCCGGTCTGCTGGAGCGGGGCGAGGCGCCGGTGGTGGGCGCGGCCCGCGAGCTGTTCGAGGAGTCCGGCATCCGGCTCTCCCCCGCCCGGTTGCGCCCGGCGGTGCCGAACGCGATCGTGCACGCCAAGGGCTGGGTGGACGTGGTCTTCGAGGCGCAGGTGCCGGCCTCCAGCACCGAGCTGGTGGTCGACGGCGCGGAGGTCTTCGAGGCCGCCTGGCACCCGCTCGACGACCTGCCCAGACTGACCTGGCCGACCGCCCGGTTGCTCGCCTACTACGACATCGGGCCGCTGGCCGGACAGTTCCCGCCGCCGGTGCCCGACACGGCCCCGTGAGCGCGGCGGGCAATGCCGGCGCCGGGCGGAGCGAGGTCTGCGCGGTGGTGCTCGCCGCCGGGGAGGGCACCCGGCTGCGCCCGCTCACCGAACGCCTACCCAAGGCGCTCTGCCCGGTGGGCAACGTGCCGCTGCTGGACCGGGCGCTGGACCGGCTGGCCGGGTTGGGTCTGCGCGGTCCCGGACGGGTCGCCGTGAACGCCTGCTACCTCGCCGACCAGGTGATCGCCCACGTCGGCGACCGGGCCCACCTGTCGGTGGAGCCCGGCGACCCGCTGGGCACCGCCGGCGGGGTGGCCAACCTGCGGGACTGGATCGACGGGCGGCCGGTGCTGGTGGGCAACGCCGACGCGTACCTGGCCGACCCGGCGGCCGCGCCGGGCCCGGACATCGCCGCGCTGCTCGACGGCTGGGACGGCCACGCGGTACGCCTGCTCGGCCAACCGGCCGCGGACCCCAGCGCGCCCGGCACCTTCGCCGGGCACCACTTCACCGGCTTCTCCCTGCTGCCCTGGCGGCTGGTCCGGGACCTGCCGGTAGTCTTCGCCGACCTGGTCCGCGCGGTCTGGCGCCCGGCCGAGGCGGACGGTGCGCTCGAGGTCGTGCCGTACCCGGGCACCTTCTACGACACCGGCACCCCGGCCGACTACCTGGCCGCCAACCTGCACGCAGCGGGCGGCGTCGGCGGCACCCTGGTCGCCCCGGACGCCACGGTGACCGGCCGCTGCACGGAATCGGTGGTCGGCGCCGGAGCGACGGTACGCGGGGACGTGCACCGCACCGTGGTCTGGCCGGGAGCGACGGTGCACACCGGCGAGCGACTGCGCGACGTCATCCGGGCCGGTGACGGCTGCACCGTCCCCGCCGCAGCGGAAGCATCTAGCATGGGCGACGACGCCGACGAACGGAGAAATGTCCCGTGATCACCGCGATCGTGCTGATCGACTGCGCCACCGACGCGATCCCCGAGGTGGCCGAGAACCTGGCCAACCTCCCCGGCGTCAGCGAGGTCTACTCGGTGGCTGGGCACGTCGACCTCATCGCCATCGTCCGGGTCCGCGAGTTCGACCAGATCGCCCAGGTCATCGCGGGCAGCATCTCGAAGGTGCCGGGCGTGCTGAACACCGAGTCGCACATCGCGTTCCGGGCGTACTCGCAGCACGACCTGGAGGAGGCGTTCGCGATCGGCCTCGCCAGCGCCGACTGACCGCCGCCGTACCCCCGCGTCGTCGCGCACGCGGAGGCCGGTCCACCGCGTGGGTGGACCGGCCGCGTACGTGCTACCGCGCCGTCAGCTCCCGCTCGGAGCCGGCCGCTCGGTGGTGCCGCTGCCCGGTTCCGGCGACTCGGTGATGCCGCCGCTCGGGGCCGGGGACTGAGTGGGGCCGCCCGGAGCCGTCGAGGAGCCGCCGCCCGGGTTCGGCGTGCCGCTGGCGCTGGCCTGCGGGACCGGGATGCCCAGCTGGTTGGCCAGGCGTACCAGCTCGTCGTAGTGCGCCTGGAGTGTCGGCAGGGCGTTCTGCGCCAACTGGACCACCGACTGCTCGGAGCCCTGCGAGATCTCCGTCTGGGTGGCCTGGATGGCCTGGACGTGACCGGCCAGCTCGCTGGTCACCCACTCCCGGTCGAACTCCGCGCCGCTGGCGTTGTTCAGCCGTTCGATGACGGCCTGCTGGTCGGCGCTGGGTTCGTTCGGCAGCTCGACGTTGAGCTGCGACGCAATCTGCTGGACCGTCTGGTCCAGCTGGGTGTGGTCGGTCTTGAACATGGCGCCCAGGTCCTTGACCCCCTGGTTCTGGGCCTTCTGCTGGGCCAGGTCACCGGCGGTGATCTCGAACAGGTTGACCTGGTGTATCGCCTGCAGGTACTGCGTGTCCTGCGACGACGGCTGCGCCGCGGCCTGCGCGGCGACGGCCGGCGCTACGCCGACCAGCACCAGCGCGGCCAGCAGGCCGAGACGTTTGATACCCAACATGCTTCCCCCCCTTGAGACGTTGGACCGCACGGATACCCGGCTCACCGGGGTTATTCCTGCGATCCCCCGTCGCGCGGGGTAGCCCGTCTCCGCCCGAGCGTCCGACTCGGGCGGCGCCCGCACCGCCGATTGACGCGGCGCGTACGCCGGAGACGACCGTGGCGCCCGCCGGAGATCCGGCGGGCGCCACGGGACGTACGGTCGCGGGGGGGGGTCAGCGGCGGCTCTCGCCGCTGACGATCTCCTCGCGCTCGGGCCGGGGCTCGACCGGCGGGTGACCCGGCGAGACCGGCGCCTCGACCGGCTTCTCGATCGGGTAGAAGAAGCCCCGGACAGCCGGGCCGAGGGCACCGAGCCGGTTCATCTTCTTGGGCACCACCCAGCCGACGTAGTCCAGCTCACCGTGACCGTCGGCGTGCCCGTTGGCCGCGCTGAGCGGCTGGTGCACCTCGACGAACCGGCCGTCCGGCAGGCGCCGGATGATGCCGGTCTCGACGCCGTGCGCGAGCACCTCGCGGTCGTGCTGCTGCAGACCCAGACAGAGCCGGTAGGTGATGTAGTACGCCAGCGGCGGGGCCACCAGCAGGCCGATCCGGCCGGCCCAGGTCATCGCGTTCAAGCTGATCTGGAACTTGTCGGCGATCACGTCGTTGCCGCCCGAGATCGTCAGCACCAGGTAGAAGGCGACCGCCATCGCGCCGACCGCGGTACGGGCCGGAACGTCACGGGGCCGCTGGAGCAGGTTGTGGCTCTTGCGGTCCTTGAGGTGCCGGGCCTCCAGGAAGGGGTACATCGTCGACAGGCCCACCAGGATGCCGGGCAGCACCACCGTCGGCCAGAACAGCGGCGGGATGACGTACCCGTCGCCGATCGGGATGTTGATCTCCCAGGCGGGCATGAGCCGGGTCGAACCGTCGAGGAACATGACGTACCAGTCGGGCTGGCTGGCGGCCGAGACCGCCCACGCCTCGTACGGGCCGAAGTACCAGATGGGGTTGATCTGGAACAGACCGCCCATCAGCGCGATGACGCCGAAGACGACCATGAAGAAGCCGCCCTGCTTCAGCGCGTACCGCGGGAACATCCGCTCGCCGACCACATTGCCGTTGGTGCGGCCCGGGCCGGGCCACTGGGTGTGCTTCTGCTTGAAGACCAGGCCCAGGTGGGCGCTGATCAGCGCGACCAGCAGACCCGGGATGAGCAGCACGTGGGCGATGAAGAACCGGCTGATGATGATGTCGCCGGGGAACTCCCCGCCGAAGATCGACGAGGTGACCCAGGTGCCGATCACCGGGATGGACAGCATGATCGCCGAGGCGATCCGCAGGCCCGTGCCGGAGAGGCCGTCGTCCGGCAGCGAGTAGCCGGTGAAGCCGGCCAGGAAGCCGACCCAGAACAGCAGCGAGCCGATGATCCAGTTCGTCTCCCGCGGCTTGCGGAAGGCGCCGGTGAAGAAGACCCGCAGCATGTGCACGACGATCGCGGCCATGAACAGCAGCGCCGCCCAGTGGTGCATCTGCCGCATCACCAGACCGCCCCGGACGTCGAACGACAGGTCCAGGCTGGAGGCGTACGCGGCGGACATCGGCGTGCCCTTGAGCGGGGCGTAGCTGCCGTTGTAGACCACCTCGGTCATCGCCGGCTCGTAGAAGAAGGTCAGGAACACACCGGTCAGCAGCAGCACGACGAACGAGAAGAGCGCGATCTCGCCGAGCAGGAAGGACCAGTGGTCCGGGAAGACCTTGTTCAGCAGCCGGCGCAGCGGGGTGGCCACCTGGAAGCGGTCATCCACTCCCGCCGCGGCCTTGCCCGGCGTCGCCGCCAGGTCCAACTTTCGACGCTTCATGGCCGCTCCCAGAAGTCGGGCCCGACGGTCTCGGTGAAGTCGGACTTCGCCACGAAGAAGCCCTCGGAGTCCACCTCGATCGGCAACTGCGGCAGCCGCCGGCTGGCGGGGCCGAAGATGGGCCGGGCGTTGTCGGTGATCAGGAACTGGGACTGGTGGCACGGGCAGAGCAGCCGGTTGGTCTGCTGCTCGAACAGGCTGGCCGGGCAGCCGGCGTGCGTGCAGACCTTCGAGAACGCCGCGTAGTTGCCCCACATGTAGTCGCCGTGGCCGACCCGCTCGTTGTTCCGGCGCGACTCCTGCGCGTCGGAGTCGCGCAGGTGGATCAGCAGCGTCGGCGAGTCGGCGTGCTTGTTGCTCACGCCCTCCTCGATGCCCGGGAAGACGGTGAGCTGGCCACCGCTGCTGATGTCGGCCGGGCGGACCGGACGGCCGTCCTCGCGGACCAGGCGGATCCGCTGGCCACCCTCGCCGGCGGCGAACCCGGTCGTGAACATCTGGTTGTTCTTGTGCGGGTCGGAGATCAGACCGCCGACCAGCGGCGCGGCGGCGACCGCGGCGACCGGCGCGAGGCCGGCCAGCAGCGAGATGCCGAGCAGCGGCCGGCGCTTCACGCCCAGTTCGTCGGCCATGTAGAGCATGGTCTGGCCGGTGATCGTGCGGTCGTCCTCGGACACCGCGCCCTCGTGCCGGTCCTGGATCGAGACTTCCTTGGGCAGCAGCTTCTTGCCCCAGGTCAGGATGCCGAAGCCCACGGCGAGCAGAGCGACGCCGAGGGTGGCGCCGAGCAGCGGGGTGAAGAGCTTGTCGCTGCCGGAGCCGTAGTGCCACGGCCACCAGATGTAGATCGCCAGGAAGGCGGTCGCCGCCAGGCCGGTGATCAGGAAGAAGCCGGCCACCACCCGGGTCAGCCGGCGCTCGGCCTTGCTGCCCGCGACGACCTGCGGCTCGTAGTGGACGATCTCGATGTCGTCGCGACGCGCGCCCTCGAGGACGATGTCGAACCGGGACACCCCCGGAGTGTTCACGTCGAGCGGCTCCCGGCCCTGCTGGGCCTGGTGCTCGGTGTGCGTGCTCATGCCGTCACCTCGCTACGGGCGGTGCCGAGTGGCACCACAGCACTGAATCGGATGCCACGCTCGGTCACGACTTACCCGCAATCCACAGGCTAGCGAAGACCAGCGCGACGATGCCAACCAGGAAGATGGCCAGGCCCTCGGTGGACGGCCCGTACCGGCCGAGGTTGAACCCGCCGTGGTCCTCGCCCTGCTTCAGCGTCTCCTGGATGTAGGCGATGATGTTCGCCTTCTGCTCCGGAGTGATCTGGTTGTCACCGAACACCGGCATGTTCTGCGGGCCGCTGAGCATCGCCGCGTAGATCTGCCGGTCGCTCGCCGGGCGCAGACTCGGGGCGAACTTGCCCGAGGAGAGCGCGCCACCGCCGCCGCCGAAGGCGTGGCACTGCGAGCAGTTCACCCGGAACAGCTCACCGCCGGCCGCGACGTTGCCGGTCTCGTGCAGGTTGTCACCGGCCGGAACGGCCGGGCCGCCGCCGAGCTCCTGGACGTACGCGGCCAGCTGGCGGACCTGCTCGTCGGTGAAGAGCGGGGGCTTGCGGTGCGCCTGGGCCTCCTGGCGGGCCAGCGGCATGCGGCCGGTGCTGACCTGGAACTCGACCGAGGCCGCGCCGACGCCGATCAGGCTCGGCCCGCGGCCCTCGACGCCCTGGGCGTTGCGTCCGTGGCAGGTCACACAGCTCACGTCGAACAGCGCCTTGCCCTCGGCTGCGGCGCCGGTCAGCGGCGGGTTGTCCTGCGCCTGCGCACCGGGGGCGAAGACGGTGTAGGCGCCGCCGGCGAGCATCAGCGCGGCGAACAGCCGGACCGCGGCGCCCAGCCGGCGGCGGCCCCTGCTGCGCGCGGCGGGCCGCTCGCGCAACCGCGCGAGCAGACCGCGTCGGCGGTCGTTGTCAGAAGTCATGAGCTGTGTCCTTAACCGGGTTGGACCTTGTCTCAGGGGACGGAGCAGCGGCGCGGTACGTGACGCGCCAAGATCACTGAAGCCAGTAGATCATGGCGTACAGCCCGATCCACACGACGTCGACGAAGTGCCAGTAGTAGGACACGACGATCGCGGAGGTGGCCTGCGCCGGGGTGAACCGGCCCATGGTGGTGCGGATCATGAAGATGATGAAGGCGATCAGACCACCGGTCACGTGCAGGCCGTGGAAGCCGGTGGTCAGGTAGAACATCGACCCGTACCCGTCGGAGTTGATCTTCACCCCGTCCTCCACCAGGTGGCGGTACTCGTTCACCTGGCCGAGCACGAAGATCAGGCCCATCACGAAGGTGATGGTGAACCAGCGCCGCAGCGCGTGGACGTCACCCTTCTCCGCCGCGAAGACGCCGAGCTGGCACGTCACCGAGGAGAGCACCAGGATCACCGTGAAGGTGGTCGCGTACGGGATGTTCAGCGCCTCGGTGTGCTTCTCCCACTGCTCCGGCGCAGCTGCGCGGATCGAGAAGTACATCGCGAACAGCGCCGCGAAGAACATGAGTTCGCTGGAGAGCCACACGATCGTCCCGACGCTGACCATGTTGGGTCGGGTCAGGGAGTGGATCCGGCTCTTGTCAATGGCTGGGGCCGCAGTCACGCCGTCATTATTGCCCCTGACCGGGGCCGGCGATCAGCGGGGTGGCAAACCCCCACCATCCGTGGCCCGACCGTCAAGGTCCGGTTCGCCTGGCCTAGCCTGAAAAGCGTGCTGCACGTCGATCCGATCTTCGCCGCCACCTCGGCCGTCCCGGCCAGTGTGCTCGCGGCCACCCCGCCGGCCCTCGCCGCCGGGGCCGAGGCGACCCCGCCGCCGTTCACCGTCGGCACCGTGCTGACCCAGATGCGGCTGGACAGCTGGCTGGCCCTCGGCCTGGTGCTCGCCGCCGGCCTGTACCTCTACGGGGTGCACCGGCTGCGCGTCCGCGGGGACCGCTGGCCGGTCTCCCGTACCGTCTTCTTCCTCGGCCCGGGCCTGGGCGGCATCGCGCTGGTCACGGTCAGCGGGCTGCACGAGTACGACACCACGCTGCTGTCGGTGCACATGATCCAGCACATGGTGCTGTCCATGGTCGCGCCGATCTTCCTGGCGCTGGGCGCGCCGATGACGCTGGCGCTGCGGACCCTGCCGGTCCGGCCGCGCAAGCGCCTGCTGGCGATCGTGCACAGCCGCGTCGCCCGGGTCTACAGCTTCCCGCTGGTGGCGTTCGCCATCTTCGTGGTGAACCCGTTCGTGCTCTACTTCAGCGACCTGTACCGCTACACGCTGGAACACGCCTGGGCGCACGAGCTGGTGCACGCGCACTTCATCATGACCGGCTGCGTGTTCTTCTGGCCGCTGCTCGGGCTGGACCCGCTGCCCGGCCGCTGGCCGTACCCGGCGCGGGCACTGCTGATGCTGCTCTCCGTGCCGTTCCACACCGTGCTCGGGCTCACCATCATGCAGAGCACCACCCTCTTCGGCGGCGACTGGTACCCGTCGCTCAACCTGGGCTGGGCCGACCCCTGGGACGACCAGGTGCTCGCCGGCGGCATCCTCTGGGCCGGTGGCGAATTCGTCAGTGTGACCATGCTCGCGGTCCTGGTGGTGCAGTGGGTCAAGCAGTCCGAGCGGGAGGCCCGCCGGGTCGACCGCGAGCTGGACCGCCAGGAGGCCCGCGAACGCGCCGCCGAGTCCCCGGCCTGAGCTGCGCCGACGGTACGCCGCCCCGCCGGCGCCGGGCGGGATGTCGGGTACGTCACGCCGACCGGTACGATCGGCGGGCAGCTACGAGGTGGGAGCCAGCCGAGCCATGAGCGATCGTCAGTGCACCGTCCTGCTCTACAGCGACGACCCGCAGGTCCGTGACCGGATGCGGCTCGCCGTCGGCACCCGGCCCGCGCCCGGGCTGCAGATCGAGTTCGTCGAGGCGTCGACGTACGCCGAGACGGTTCGCCTGGTCGACGACTACGAGATCGACCTGCTGCTGCTCGACGGCGAGGCCAGCCCGGGCGGCGGCATCGGCATCGCCCGACAGATCAAGGACGACCGGGACGACGCCCCCCCGACCTGCGTGGTGATCGCCCGCGCCGCCGACCGATGGCTCGCCGCGTACGCCGAGGTCGACGCCACGCTGGTGCACCCGCTCGACCCGGTGACCACCGGCACCACGGTGGCCGAGCTGCTGCGGACGCACGCACCCGCCTGACGTCCCCGTTCCGGCACCGCCACGGCGCCGGACCCGCCGGCGCCGATTCCAGCCCACCCGCATTTCGTACGCTCGGGAGGCCCGCCATGGGCGATCGGACCTGGCCGCACCTGCTCAACGCGCTGCTGCGCGGAGACGAGCTCTCCACCGCCGACACCGCCTGGGCGATGGACGAGATCATGACCGGCTCGGCCAGCGCGGCGCAGATCGCCGGCTTCGCCGTGGCGCTGCGGGCCAAGGGCGAGACTCCGGCCGAGCTGGCCGGCCTGGTCGAGGCGATGCTGGGTCGCTCGGTGCCGGTGGTGCTCCCCGAGGAGCTGCGGCGCACCGCGCTCGACGTGGTGGGCACCGGCGGTGACCTCGCCCACACGGTCAACATCTCCACGATGACCGCGCTGGTCGTCGCCGGCGCCGGCGTACGCGTGGTCAAGCACGGCAACCGGGCCGCCTCCTCCCTGTGCGGCACCGCCGACCTGCTGGAGTTCCTCGGCATCCCGCTGGACCTCAGCCCGGAGCAGGTCGCCCGCTGCGTGCAGGAGGCGGGCATCGGGTTCTGCTTCGCGGCCCGGTTCCACCCCGGCATGCGGCACGCCGGTCCGGTCCGCCGCGAGGTCGGCGTACCCACCTTCTTCAACTTCCTCGGCCCACTGACCAACCCGGCCCGGCCCCGGGCCGGCGCGGTCGGCTGCTTCGACGCCCGGATGGCCCCGGTGATGGCCAGCGTGTTCGCCGGCCGCGGCGACTCGGCGATCGTCATGCGCGGCGAGGACGGGCTCGACGAGTTCACCACCGCCGCCCCCACCCGGGTCTGGGTGGCGCAGGGTGGCACCGTACGCGAGGCCGTGCTGGACGCGACGGACCTCGGGGTGCCCCGGTCCACCATCACGGACCTGCGTGGCGGTGACGCCGCCTACAACGCCGGCGTGGCCCGTCGCCTGCTGGCCGGCGAGACCGGCCCGGTACGGGACGCGGTGCTGGTCAACGCGGCGGCGGCGCTGGCCACCCAGGGCCCGCTGGACGGCGACCTGACCGAGGCCCTGCGCGCCGGCCTGGACCGGGCGGCCGAGTCGATCGACTCCGGCGCGGCAGCCGCCACCCTCGACCGCTGGATCGAGATCGCCACCACCGCCTGACGTCCCCGTCACGGGCCGGACCGGCGCGGGCCTGCGCGGACTCGCACGGGCTGGGCGCGGACCGGGCACGCGCCGGGCTTGGGTTGGATGCGCGCCGGGCTTGGGTTGGGTGCGGGCGGGGGTTTGGGCCGGACGCGGACTCGCGCGGACTCGCGGGGGCCCGGCGTGGACCGGGCACGCGGCCGGGCGTGGGGCCAGGCGTGGGTCGGGCGCGGGGCCGGGCTTGATCGACTCGAGATCCTTGAAGTCGGGGCGTCCGGTGACCTGGAAAGGCCGGTTTCCTTGATGTCGAGTGGATCAAGCCAGCGAGCCTGGTAACCGGGCGCTTTGCCCGGCCGCGCCCGGACGGACGAAGGGCGCATGTGACGGCGCGCGGGGAAATGTCGGACCCGCGTGGGAAACTACAGCCGAGTAGTTCTCCGCTTCCGTCGAGCGCCGTCTGTCGCTTCGGAAGTGGTCGTCGAGGTGAGAGGAGACGCCCGTGTCGGACCGCGAGCTGTACTGCGACGTCTGCGAGGGCGTGGCGCCGTTCGAGGCTCCACCGTGCGTCGACGGTCACGGCGTCGACTGTCCCGAGCTGGTCTGCACTGGTTGCGGGGCCGGCGTGTTGATCGCCACGTTCACGTTCGCTGCGACCCGGCTGGCCGACCAGCGCCGCCGCCCACCAGCTCACCGCCGCGCCGCCTGACCTGCGCCGAGTCGGTTCCTCACTGGCCACGTGGCGCAACATCGCCGATGTGGCGCGATCACGCCGGGCCGAAGCCGCCACATCGCCAACCTGGCGACCGCGCACCGGGCCGAGCCGGTGGTCCGGTCGGTCATCCGGCCACCGGGCGACCGCCGGGCTTGCACGACGAAGGCCCGCTCCCCGAGGGGGCGGGCCTTCGTGACGGTGCGGGGTCGGCCGCGCGAGCGGCCGGGTGGGTCAGTGCTCGGCGGTGCGCCGGGTACCGGTGTAGTACTCGAACAGCAGGCCGCAGGCGGCGGCGATGACCGCAGCCAGACCGGCACCCACCAGCCAGAGCTGCCAGAACACCAGGCCCATGCCGGCGATCGCGGCGGCCAGCGCCAGACCGAACGGCCAGTAGCTGCCCGGGCTGAAGAAGCCGACCTCACCGGCGCCGTCGGCGATCTCGGCGTCCGCCCGGTCTTCCGGGCGCAGGTCGATGCGGCGGGAGACGAACCAGAAGAAGCCGCCGCACATCGTGCAGAGCAGGAAGGACAGCAGCAGAGCGATCGTGCCCACCCACTCGACGCGGCCGGACTCACCGCCCGTCCAGGCGCCGTAGAGGATCGTGGCGCCGGCGAGGAACGCGGCGATGATCAGGAAGATGCGCCATTCGGTCTTCATGGCTCTGCCTCAGCTTCCCGCGCCGGCCGGAGCGGTGTCCGGGTTGAAGTTGCTGGTCGTGCGCCGGGTCTCGAACGGCACGGTGGTCTCCGCGTACGGCTCCTCGCCGATGGCGCTCAGCGCGTCCTGGGTGGACTTGCCGCCCTGCTTGGCCGCGAGGAACTGGTCGAACTTCTCCGGCGAGACAACCCGCAGCTCGAAGTTCATGAACGCGTGGTAGCTGCCGCAGAGCTCGGCGCAGCGGCCGACGTAGGCGCCCTCGGTCTCGAGGCTGGAGACCTCGAACACGTTGCGGATCTGGCCCGGCATGACGTCCCGCTTGAACAGCAGCTCCGGCACCCAGAAGGAGTGGATGACGTCGCGACTGGTCTCCTCGAACCGGATAGACCGGTTGGTCGGGAGCACCAGCACCGGGATGACCTCGCTGGTGCCGAGGGTCGACGCGGTGGTGCGCGCCTCGGTGCCCTGGCCGTCGCGGTAGTTGAACTGCCAGTTCCACTTGAAGGCGACGACCTCGACCGTGACGTCCGGGTTCTTCGTCGTCTTGTTCACGTCGGTCTGCACGATCGCCGTGTAGTAGAAGAGCACGGAGACGATCAGGATCGGCGCGATGGTGTAGAGGAACTCCATCGGCATGTTGTAGCGGGTCTGCACCGGCAGGGCGTTGCCCCGCTTGCGGTAGCGCACCACGCACCAGAAGATCAGGCCCCACACGAAGACGCCGACCGCGAGCGCGGCGATGCAGGAGGCGATCCACAGGTCGTACATCCGCCGGGACTCGGCCGAGATGCCGCCCTGCGGCCAGCCGAAGCCGTCGAACGTCTGCCCGACGTCACAACCCGTGAGCAGGACCAGCAGCGCGACGCCGCCGAGGCCGAGCCCGGCGAGCCGCCCAGCGCCTCGCCGTCGGCGTCCACCGACTCCCTGGGAAGCGCTGTGCCGTACGGCCGACGGCCGTACCTCCGAACTCCTTGCGACCACCTGGTCCTGCCTCCCTAGCGCGCCGCGGTGCGGGCTTCTCTGAGCACCGGCGGCAAAGGCGTCACCGACGGTCGCAGATTACTCGACCATGACGGGCTGGACCGTGTTGGGGTCACTGTCCGCCCCCATCGGGGGGATCTTGGGCATACCACCGCGATAGCGTAGGGATCCGTGAGCGCGAGGAGTGAGCCGGGCTTGCGAGCCCCGCAGTCGCGAACAGAAGGCGGCACCGTGAGCGCTTCCCCGGTCTACCTCGACGCGGCGACCGCCGCGCCGCTGCATCCGGTCGCCCGGCAGGCGCTGCTGGCGGCCCTCGACGACGGCTGGGCCGACCCCGGCAAGCTCTACGGCCAGGCCCGCCGTGCCCGTCAGCTGCTCGACGCCGCCCGCGAGGCCACCGCGCAGGTGCTCGGCGTGCGCGCCGACGAGGTGTCGTTCACCCCCAGCGGTACGGCGGCCGCGCACGGCGCGGTGCTCGGCGGCCTCACCGGCCGGCGTCGGGTCGGGGCGACGCTGGTGCACTCGGCGATCGAGCACTCCGCCCTGCTGCACGCCGCGGAACGGCACGTCGCCGGGGGTGGCACCGCCGTCTCCGTGCCGGTGGACCGGCTGGGTCTGCTGGACCTGCCCGAGTGGGGGGAAGCGGTACGCGCTCCGGGGGTGGCGCTGGCCGCCCTGATCACCGCCAGCCACGAGGTGGGCACCCTGCAACCGGTCGCCGAGGCGGCGGCCGCGTGCGCCGAGGCCGGAGTGCCGCTGTACGTCGACGCGGCCCAGTCGGTGGGCCGGGTGCCCGTGCCGGCGGGCTGGTCGGTGCTGACCGCCAGCGCGCACAAGTGGGGCGGGCCACCCGGGGTGGGGCTGCTCGTCGTCCGCAAGGGCACCCGCTGGGAGTCGCCCTGGCCGGCCGACGACCGGGAGGCTGGGCGTACCCCCGGCACGGTGAACCTGCCCGCGGTAGTGGCGGCGGCGGCGAGCCTGCGCGCGGCGGCGGCCGACGCCGCGGCCGAGGCGGCCCGGCTGGCGCCGCTGGTGGACCGGATCCGCGAGCGCGTCGCGGCGCGGGTGCCGGACGTCGAGGTGGTCGGAGACCCGGTGGACCGGCTCCCCCACCTGGTGACGTTCTCCTGCTTGTACGTCGACGGCGAGGCGCTGCTGCACGCACTGGACCGGCGTGGCTTCGCGGTCTCGTCCGGCTCGTCCTGCACCTCGTCGACGCTGCGGCCCTCGCACGTGCTGGAGGCGATGGGCGTGCTCTCGCACGGGAACGTGCGGATCAGCCTGCACCGGGAGACGACGGAGGCGGACGTCGACCGGTTCCTGGCCGAGCTGCCCGGGATCGTCGCCGCCCTGCGGGCGGAGGCCGGGGTGGCGGGGCTGTGACGGTGGGGACCGGTTGTCGAGGGAGGCGGTCGTGACGATGCCGGACGAGGTGATCGACTGCCGGGGCCAGCGGTGCCCGCTGCCCGTCATCGCGGTGGCCCGGCGGATGCCCGACGTGCCGGTCGGCACGGTGGTCCGGGTGCTCGCCGACGACCCGGCGGCGGCGGTGGACATCCCCGCCTGGTGCCGGATGCGCGGCCAGGAGTTCCTGGCCGCGATCACCGGTCCCGACGGCCCCGCCTACGACGTCCGCCGCAGCCACTGACCGCCGCGCGCCGCTACGGGAGCAGGTGCGGGCGGACCTCGTCGGCGGCGACGTCGCCGTAGGACTCGGCCAGGCGCTTGACGAACAGGTCGCGGCGCACCTCGTACTCCTGGGTGCCGACGGTCTCCAGGACCAACGTGGCCAGCAGCGAGCCGACCTGGGCGGCGCGTTCCAGGCCCAGGCCCCAGGAGAGCGCGGTGAAGAAGCCGGCCCGGAAGCCGTCGCCCACCCCGGTCGGGTCGACCGCGCGGATCTCCCGTGCGATCGGCACGTGGATCGGGTCGAAGTCGCGGCCGGCGATCTCCACGCCGTGCTTGCCCAGCGTGGTGACCCGCACCTTGACCAGGTCCAGCAGTTGGTCGTCGCTCAACTGCGCCTTGCTCTGCAGCAGCGACTTCTCGTAGTCGTTGGTCATCAGGTACTCGGCGCCCTCGATGAGCGCCACCACGTCCTCGCCGCCCATCCGGGCGAGCTGCTGGGACGGGTCGGCGGCGAAGGCGTACCCCCGGGTCCGGCACTCGGCGGAGTGCCGCAGCATCGCCTCCGGGTCGTTGGCGCTGACCAGCACCAGGTCGAGCCCGCCGAGACGGTTGGCGACCGGGGCGAGCTCGATGTTGCGCGCCTCACTCATGGCACCGGCGTAGAAGGACGCGATCTGGCACATGTCGGTGTCGGTGGTGCAGACGAACCGGGCGGTGTGCGCCACCTCGCTGACGTGCACCGAGTCGCAGTCCACGCCGTGGCGCTCCAGCCAGGAGCGGTAGTCGGCGAAGTCCGCGCCCACCGCGCCGAGCAGCACCGGGCGCAGCCCGAGCTGCCCCATGCCGAAGGCGATGTTCGCCGCCACCCCACCGCGACGCAGCACCAGGTCGTCCACCAGGAAGGAGAGGGAAACCTTGTGCAGCTGGTCGGCGATGAGCTGGTCGGCGAAGCGACCCGGGAAGCTCATCAGGTGATCGGTGGCGATCGAGCCGGTCACGGCGATCTTCATGTCAACCCTCGGGGTCGGGAGCAGGGCGCCGGTCAGCCTACCGGCCCGGCAAACCGTCAGTGTCCGGTCGGTCGGACAACGGCAACGCCCCGGCCACCCTCCTGGCCGCGGGATCGGCCGGACATACGACGGCGGGGCCGCCCCGAAGGACGGCCCCGCCGGTGGTGCGTGGTGCGACTCAGCTGAACGAGTCGCCGCAGGCGCAGGAGTTGCCCGCGTTGGGGTTGTCGATGGTGAAGCCCTGGGCGTCGATCCGGTCGGCGAAGTCGATCGTGGCGCCGGCCAGGTACGGGGCGCTCATCCGGTCGACGACGACCTCGACGCCGCCGAAGTCGGTGACGACGTCACCGTCGAGCGAACGCTCGTCGAAGAAGAGCTGGTACCGCAGGCCGGAGCAGCCGCCCGGCTGCACCGCGACCCGGAGCCGCAGGTCGTCGCGGCCCTCCTGCTCGATCAGGGCCTTGACCTTCTGCGCCGCGACGTCGGTGAGGACGACGGAAGTAGGGGCCTTGGCCTCGGTCGACTCGGTCTGCGCTGGCGTGGTCACGTGGAAGTCTCCCTGCGCGGTATGGGTCCGGACGCACTGGCCAACATCGCGCGTCGTCCAGTGATTCCCGGTGTGGTCCTGATCCCGATCGTACGCCGCCCCGGGCCGCCGCACCCGGGTGGCGTGACCGGCGGCGCAGGTGGGCGCGCTCAGCGGCTCCACTGCCGGGCCAGTCGGGCGCCCAGCTCGCGCAGCCCGTCCGCTGGTCGGCTCATGGCGGCGTCGAGCCCACCGCCCTCTTCCCCGCCGAAGTGCTCGACCAGGCTGTACGCGTCGGTGACCCCGGCCGAGGCCGCCTCCCGCCGGCCGGTGCTCACCCGGCCGGCCACCACCACGCAGGGCACCCCCCGGTCGCGGGCCGCGGCGGCCACCCCGGCGACCACCTTGCCTCGCAGCGACTGGTGGTCGAAGGAGCCCTCACCGGTGATCACCAGGTCGGCGGTGTCCAGCGCACGGTCCAGTCCGGTGGCCCGGGTGACCAGGCCGATGCCGGACTCGCAGCCGCCGCCGAGGGCCAGGATGGCCGCGCCGATCCCACCGGCCGCCCCGCCGCCGGGCAGCGTGCCGATGGACGCCGGACAGCCGGGCAGGTCGCGCTCCAGCACCTGGGCGAAGCGCTCAAGCGCGGCGTCGAGCAGCAGCACGTCGGCCCGGTCGGCGCCCTTCTGCGGGCCGAACACGTTGCTCCCACCGTGCAGGCCGAGCAGCGGGTTGTCGACGTCGGTGGCGGCGACCAGCCGGGCGCCCCGCAGTCGGGGGGCGCCGTCCAGCGCGGCCACCGCGGCCAGGGCCGCCCCGCCGTAGGGCAGCGCCGCCCCCGTGCCGTCGAGCGGGGTCACACCCAGCGCGGTGAGCATGCCGGCGCCGCCGTCATTGGTGCCGGAGCCGCCGAGCCCGATCACCACCGTCCGGGCGCCGCTCTCCACCGCGGCGGTGACCAGCAGGCCCAGACCGTACGAGGTGGTGCTCTTCGGGTCACGTTCGTCCGCTTCGAGCAGGTGCAGCCCGCACGCCTGGGCGCTCTCCAGGTAGGCGGTCGCGCCGTCGGCGGTGAGCAGGATCTCACCGGGCACCGGCCGGCCCAACGGGTCCACCGTCGGCACCGGCAGCCGCCGGCCGTCGAGGGCGTCGGCGAGCACCTCGACGAAGCCCGGCCCGCCGTCGGCGAGCGGCCGGATGAGCAGGTCGTCCCCGCCCGACACGGTGCGCCAGCCGGCGGCCACCGCGGCGGCCACCTCGGGTGCGGGCAGGGTGCCGGCGAACTTGTCCGGACAGAGCAGCACGCGCATGCCGAGCAGTGTGGCAGCACACACCGACCGACGCTGCGCCGCGCCCGCGCTGTGGGAGCATGGGGTACGTGACTTCGACCTGGCTGGAACCCTCCAACACCGCGACGGCACTGCTGCTGCTCGGCCGGGGCAGCGACCCCGCCACCGAGCGCGGCGTGGAGTGTCCGGGCGACCTGCCGGCGCCCAGCGACCCGGACCTGGTGGCGCGCGCCACGGCTGCGAAGGCGAAGCTGGGCAGCAAGGTCTTCGTGCTGGGGCACCACTACCAGCGCGACGAGGTGATCCAGTTCGCGGACGTGACCGGTGACTCGTTCAAGCTGGCCCGGGAGGCCGCGGCCCGCCCGGACGCCGAGTACATCGTCTTCTGCGGCGTGCACTTCATGGCCGAGAGCGCCGACATCCTGACTTCCGAGGCGCAGCGGGTGATCCTGCCGGATCTCGCCGCGGGCTGCTCGATGGCGGACATGGCGGTGCTGGGTCAGGTCGAGGCGGCCTGGGACACCCTCACCGAGCTGGGCATCGCCGCCGACACGGTGCCGGTGACGTACATGAACTCCTCGGCCGACATCAAGGGCTTCGTCGGTCGGCACGGCGGTGTGGTGTGCACCTCCTCCAACGCCAAGCGTGCCCTGGACTGGGCGTTCGAGCAGGGGTCGAAGGTGCTCTTCCTGCCCGACCAGCACCTCGGCCGCAACACGGCGGTGCTGGAGATGGGCCTGTCGCTGGACGACTGCGTGCTCTACGACCCGCACAAGCCCAACGGCGGCCTCACCGCCGAGCAGCTGCGGGACGCCAAGATGATCCTCTGGCGCGGGCACTGCTCGGTGCACGGCCGATTCACGCTGGAGAGCGTCGAGGACGTCCGGCAGCGGGTGCCCGGGGTGAACGTGCTGGTGCACCCGGAGTGCCGGCACGAGGTCGTCACGGCCGCCGACTTCGTCGGTTCCACCGAGTACATCATCAAGACCATCGAGGCGGCCCCGGCCGGTTCGGCGTGGGCGGTCGGCACCGAGCTGAACCTGGTCCGCCGGCTGGCGCTGGCGCACCCGGACAAGCAGATCATGTTTCTGGACAAGGCGGTCTGCTACTGCTCGACCATGAACCGGATCGACCTGCCGCACCTGGTCTGGGCCCTCGAAGAGCTGGTGGCCGGCCGGGTGGTCAACCAGATCACCGTCGACCAGGACACCGCGCACCACGCCCGGGTGGCGCTGGACCAGATGCTCGCCCTGCCCGGCGCGGACACCCCGCCGGTCGCGGTCTGATCACCGTACGTAGCCCCCTTGGTACGCAAAAGTGCCGGATCACCGATTAGTGCCCCTCACGCCGGTGTGACCGAGTCCTTTTCCGTCACCGAGGGCTATGCTGCCGGAGCGACGACGCAAGCGGGCCGTTTCGACATGGCCGCATCCGGGGTAGCGAGAGAGTTCGCGCGCCCCACCAACAACACGGCAGCACCGACGCGCTGGAGGTTGCGTTGACCGACGACGTCCTGGTCGTGCACGGAGGTACTCCGCTCGAAGGGCGGATCCGCGTGCGCGGCGCGAAGAACCTGGTCTCGAAGGCGATGGTCGCCGCGCTGCTCGGCGACAGCCCGAGCCGGCTGTTCGACGTGCCGAAGATCCGTGACGTCGAGGTGGTCCGAGGTCTGCTCGGGCTGCACGGCGTCAAGGTGAGCGACGGGGACGAGGACGGCGAGCTCGTCTTCGACCCGGCGAACGTGGAGAGCGCCAGCACCGACCAGATCAACGTGCACGCCGGCTCCAGCCGGATCCCGATCCTGTTCTGCGGCCCGCTGCTGCACCGGCTCGGGCACGCGTTCATCCCGGACCTGGGTGGCTGCCACATCGGGCCGCGCCCGATCGACTTCCACCTCCAGGCGCTGCGCGAGTTCGGCGCCACGGTCGACAAGCGGCCGGAGGGGCTGCACCTGTCCGCGCCGAACGGGCTGCACGGCACGAAGTTCGCCCTGCCGTACCCGAGCGTCGGCGCCACCGAGCAGGTGCTGCTGACCGCGGTGATGGCCGAGGGCGTCACCGAGCTGCGCAACGCGGCGGTGGAGCCGGAGATCATCGACCTGATCTGCATCCTGCAGAAGATGGGCGCGATCATCAAGGTGCACACCGACCGGGTGATCGAGATCCAGGGCGTGAAGAAGCTGCACGGCTACACGCACCGGCCCATCCCGGACCGGATCGAGGCGGCGAGCTGGGCGGCGGCGGCGCTGGCCACCCGCGGCCACGTCGAGGTGCTCGGCGCGCAGCAGGCCGACATGATGACCTTCCTCAACATCTTCCGCTCGGTCGGCGGCGAGTACGAGGTCACCGACACCCGGCCGCCGAAGCTGGGCGACCCGGGCCAGGAGGGCGGCATCCGGTTCTGGCACCCGGGCGGTGAACTCAACGCGGTCGCGCTGGAGACCGACGTGCACCCCGGCTTCATGACCGACTGGCAGCAGCCTCTCGTGGTGGCGCTGACCCAGGCGCGGGGCCTGTCGATCGTCCACGAGACGGTCTACGAGCAGCGGCTGGGCTACACCGAGGCGCTGAACTCGATGGGCGCCAACATCCAGGTCTACCGCGACTGCCTGGGCGGCACCCCGTGCCGCTTCGGCCGGCGCAACTTCAAGCACTCCGCGGTGATCGCCGGGCCGAGCAAGCTGCACGCCGCCGACCTGGTCATCCCGGACCTGCGGGCCGGCTTCAGCCACCTGATCGCGGCACTCGCCGCCGAGGGCACCTCCCGGGTGTACGGCGTCGACCTGATCAACCGGGGCTACGAGGACTTCGAGGCGAAGCTCGCCGACCTCGGCGCGCACGCCGAGCGCCCGTAACCTCGAACACCTTCCGTTCGCGCCCGGTGCACCGCGATGTGCACCGGGCGCGAGGCGTTGGCTACCCTTGCCGCGTGCCGTCGCTGTTTCGCCGCAAGCCCACCGACCTCGTCGACGAGGCCGTCACGTCCGTGACGCCCGAGGAGACCTCCGCGCGCCCCCGGGCCTACACCCCGGCCAAGGGTCGGGAGACGCCGAAGCGGCCGGTCGCCGGTCGCCGGCCCGCCGGCCCCACCCGCCCCCTCACCAAGGAGGAGGAGCGGGAGCGCCGCCGGCAGCTGCGCGCCGAGGCCGCGTCGGAGTTCCGCCGCGAGGGCGGCCCCCGCGACCGCGGGCCCGAGCGGTTGCTGGCCCGCAACGTGGTGGACTCCCGGCGTACCGTCGGCACCTGGTTCTTCGGCGGCGCGCTGATCGTGCTGATCGGCTCGAACTCGGCCATGCCGCCGCTGGTGCGGCTGATCTCCAACGTGCTCTGGGGCGCGCTGGCACTCGGCGTGCTGGTCGACTCGGTGCTGATCTGCCGCAGGATCGGCAAGCTGGTCCGGGAACGCTTCCCGAAGACCGACCAGCGGATGGGCTCGCTCTACCTGTACGCGGTCATGCGCTCGATCACCTTCCGGCGGATGCGCGCCCCGGCCCCGCAGGTCGCCATCGGCGACAAGGTCTGACCCGGGCCTAATCCCGGCTCGCCGCCGTCCGCGGCGCGACCAGGGCCGCTTCGCAGGCGGCAGCGTTGTACCGTACGGCGGTGTTCACCATGGTGAGCACCGCCGCACTGCTCGTCACACCGAACAATGATCCGATGAGCGAACACACGCCCGCCGAATCGGCTCCCCCGCTGGCCATCATCGCCGCCGCGCTGCGACGCGAACGGGAACGGGTCGGCATCTCGCCGACCGAGCTGGCCCGCCGGGCCGGGGTGGACAGCTCCACCCTGTCCCAGATTGAGTCCGGGACCGGCAACCCGAGCGTGGAGACGCTCTGGGCGCTCAGTGTGGCGCTGGGCGTGCCGTTCGGCCGACTGGTCGAGCCGACCGACGAGGGCGTGCGGGTCATCCGGGCCGGGGACGGTCCGCAGGTCCGCTCGGAGCAGGCCGACTTCACGGGCACGCTGCTCAGCGCGGGCCCGGCGCACCTGCGGCGGGACCTCTACCTGATCGAGTTGGAGCCGGGCGCGGTCCGCACCGCCGACGCGCACACCCCGCGCAGCGTCGAGCACGTAGTGGTCGCCGCCGGCCGGCTGCGGGTGGGCCCGGAGACCAGCCTGGTGGAGCTCGGCCCCGGCGACTACGCGACGTTCCCCGGCGACGCGCCACACCGCTACGAGGCGCTGACACCCGGCACCCTCGCGGTGCTGGTCATGGAGCACCCCTGACCGGTGTGCGCCAGCGGACCGCCGGTGGCCCGTTGCGGGAGGCGGCGTCGGCGAGCGTGGTTCCATGGGCGCGTGGAACTGCGCGAGATGCGGGCATTCGTCGTGGTCCTGGAGGAGGGCAGCCTCTCCGGGGCGGCACGGCGGCTGCACGTGAGCCAGCCCGCCCTGTCGCAACAGGTGAGCGGACTGGAACGGCAGTTGGGGCTGCAACTGCTGGTGCGCACCAGCACCGGCGTACAGGCCACCGAGGCCGGCATGACGCTGCTGACCGAGGCGCGCGCGGTGCTCGCCCGGTACGACCAGGCGGTGGCCGCCGTCACCCGGCACACCGGGGCGGGCGACAGCGTGCTGCGGCTCGGGGTCCCGCTGGAACTCCCCGCCCACCTGCTGACCGGCCCGCTCGCCGCGCTGGCCGAGTCCTACCCGGCGACCCGCGTCCAGGCCCTGCACATGTCCACCGCGGCCCAGATCGCCGCGCTGCGCGTCGACGAGCTCGACGTGGGCCTGGTGCGGGAGCACCCGATCGGCCCCGACCTGGACGCCACGCTGGTCCTGGAGGAGCGACTGGGGGTGCTGCTCGCCGCCGACCACGCGACGAGGCTCGCCGGGCCGGACGGGGTCCGCCTGGACGCCCTCGTCGGGTTGGACTGGGTCGGTTTTCCCCGTTCGGGGAGCCCCACCTGGTACGACGAGGTCACCGCGATCCTGCGCGGTCACGGACTGGACCTCGGCCTCGTCGCCCCGGAGGGGCAGGAGCTGATCGCACCGGTGAAGCTCGCCGCCGTGATCGCCGGCGGGGCGTTCGCGCTCGCGCCGCCGAACTGGCAGCAGCCCGTCCCGGAGTCGCTGGCCTGGGTGCCCCTGGCCGGAGGTCCCCTGGTGCGGCGTACCTGGGCGGCCTGGCCGGCCAGTTCACGTCGACGCGATCTCGGTCACCTGGTCGCCGCTCTGGAGGACCGGGCGCCGGAGCAGGCAGGCGAGTAGACCGGCTGGCGCTTATGGCGGCCATAAGCGGCCCCACCAGCCCGGCGGGAAAGCCTCACCCCCCGCGCGACTTACACCCATCGGTCGGGACAGAGCGCCCCGACTGAAGCTGTTGCTTCGTGCGACACGAGATGTGGGTGGAGTAGATCATGGAACTGCAGGGAATGGCCGCGTTGGTGACCGGTGGTACCAGCGGCATCGGCCGGGCGGCCGCTGTGGCGCTGGCCCAGCGGGGTGCCCGCGTGGTGATCTCCGGGCGGGACGCGGGCCGGGGCGACGAGGTGGTCCGGGAGATCCGCGCGGCTGGCGGCGAGGCGGACTTCCTGGCCGTCGACCTGCGCGACGAGGCTTCGGCCCGGGCGCTGGCCGGCCGGGCCAGGGAACTGGTCGGCGAGGTGGACATCCTGGTCAACAACGCCGGTGTCTACCCGTTCGGCCCGACCGAGCAGACCACCGGGCAGGACTTCGACGCGGTGTACTCGCTGAACGTGAAGGCCCCGTTCTTCCTGGTCGCCGAGCTCGCGCCGGACATGGCCAAGCGCGGCCGTGGAGCGATCATCAACGTGACCACGATGGTTGCCGAGTTCGGTGCCGCGGGGATGGCCCTCTACGGGTCGAGCAAGGCCGCACTGGTCCTGCTGACCAAGTCCTGGGCCGCCGAGTACGGCCCCTCCGGGGTGCGGGTCAACGCGGTGAGCCCCGGGCCGACGCGTACCTCCGGTACCTCCGGAATGGGTGACGACCTCGACCAGCTGGCCGCCCAGGCTCCGGCCGGCCGCCCCGGCTCGGCCGAGGAGATCGCCGAGGCGATCGCCTTCCTGGCCACCGACCGGGCGAGCTTCGTACACGGGGCGGTGCTGCCGGTCGACGGCGGCCGGGTCGCGGTCTGAGGCTGGCCGCTTCCGTCGCGCCGGCCCGTCGCACGCCCTCGTGCGGCGGGCCGGCGCGCGGCCACCTCCGCAACGGACGATGGCGGCGGTGGAACCGGCCCGCGGCGTTGGACGACAGGTAGGTATTCTCGAAAACCGGTTATGGCCCAAATGTCCGAAACCGTGGGATAACGTTTGCGCGCATGGGCGGTGCCACAGTGGCGGTTACCGAGCCGACGCCGTTACCCTCCATCCGCAGCCACGCCCTGCCGGAACGGGCGACTCCACCGGCACGCGAGGCGCCCAGCGCGACAATTTGCAACGAGGTGACAACGCCGTGAGCGAGCGGACGCGAGCCGGCCACCGGGGCGCGGCCGGCGGCGGCCGTACGCCCAGTGGTCACCGTGGCCGGCTGGCTGACGGTTCGGCCCGGCCAACGCGCGGGCGCGGCGACGGGTTCCGCGAATGACCGGCCGCTACAGCGATCGGTGGCGGGACCCGAACGAACCGTCCTGGGTGGTCGAACCGACCACCGAGTGGGACCCGCAGTTCCCCGGCCAGCGTTACCCGGGCGACATCGGCGTGCAGTACTCCCCGCCCCCACCCTCACGCGGCCGAGCGGCCGTCGTCGGCCGCGCCGACGTACCCCCGCTCGCCCCCACCCGCCCCGACGGCACCTACCTCGGTCGGTCCTGGGCCGACGAGCCCTCGCCCGAGGGGGCCGCGACCTACGGCCGGTCCTGGTCCGACGACTCGCCCGTCGAGGCGCCCGCCCACGGCCGGTCCCGGACCGACGCGCGCCCCGCCGAGACGAACGGCTACGGCCGGGACGACCGACGCGACGACCACGAGCCCTACCGCCGGCCGCCGACCGAACCCGGCCGGCACGACGAGCGGCGGCCCGCCCACCAGCCCGAGCCCGACCGGCGGACCTCCTGGGCCGACCGGCGGTCCGCCGAGGAGCGCACACCGCCCCGGGAGGCCGCCTGGCACCGGGACCAGCCCGGCCCGGAGCGCCACGACAGCCGGCGGTCCCGGCCGGAGCCCACCCATCGGGACCGGCCCTACCCGGCCCCGCCGGTCTCTCCGGCCCCCCGCGTCGAGCCCGGCTGGGTGGCGGAGCCGGACGAGGCCCCGCGCCGCCGGGGCACTCAGGAGCGACCGCCGGGTGGTCGCGACCGGCACCCCGTCGACGGGTACGACGCACGACCGGGACGGCCCCACGACGGACGGGCCACCGACGGCTGGCGGGCCGACGAGCCGGCTCAGCGACCGGCGGACGCGCGCGCCTTCTACCGCCACGAAGTCGTCCCCGAGCACGGCGACCTCCGCCGCGCGCCGTCGTCCTCAGAGCACGGCGACCCGCGCCGCGCGCCGGCTCCCGAGCACGGCGACCCGCGCCGTGCGCCGTCGTCCTCAGAGCACGGCGACCCGCGCCGCGCCTCGGCTCCGGGGCACGGCGACCTCCGTCGCGCCGGGTCCTACGAACACGGCGACCCGCGCCGCGCGCCGTCGTCCTCCCCGCACGGCGATCCGCGCCGCGCCGTCGACGAGGCCCGGCCGGCCGCGCGGGCAGGCGGGGACGCCCGGATCGCACCGGCGACGGAGCATCGGTACCGACCAGACGAGGTGACCAACGCACCGCCGACAGCGGACGGTGGACGCCGCCGCCGGCCCGACTCGGAGCTGCCGGGTCAGCCGCACCGTGACGGGGACCGGCGTGGACCCGACAGCGACCCGCGTCGGCAGGCTCCGGCGCCTGCGGCCCGCGCCGAGGCGTACCCGGACCGGCACCCGCACGAGGGCGCCCCCTCCGACGAGAGGCGCCCGCAGGCGTACCGCGAGGACGCCCGGCCGGAGGCCTACCGCGAGGGCCGCCCGTACCCCGCCCACGAGCCGGACGGCGGCCTGCCCTGGCCGCCGCCGGGCCCGGTGCGGCCGGACCGCACCCGCGAGGTGGGCCATCAGGCCGACCCGCGCCGCACGGGTGAGCCGGAGGCAGTGCCCCGCCCGTCCGCCCGCCCCGGCACGCCGCCGCCCGCACCCTCGCGGTACGACGACCGACCCGTCCGACCCGCCGCCGAAGCCCGGCCGGCGCCGGCCACGGCCGGTCGGGCGCCAGCCCCCGTCACCCCGGACCGCCCGGTCCCGGCCGCGCCCGCCGCGCCGGTTCCACCCGCAGCGCCAGTCTCGCCAGCGGCGCCTGTCTCGCCGGCCGCACAGGTCCCGCCCGCAGCGCGGGTTCCATTGGCAGCGCAGGTCTCGCCGGCAGCGCCCGTCGCACCGGCAGCGCCCGTCGCACCGGCAGCGCCCGTCGCACCGGCAGCGCCCGTCGCACCGGCCGCGAACGCTCCGCACGCCGCGAGCGGCCGCGACCGGCCGGTCTCCGCCGCCCCGGTCTCCCCCGCCGCCCCGGACCGCGGCCGGTCGGGCCCGGTACCGCCGCTCCACCCGGAGCGCCCGGTGTCGTCCGTCCCGGTGTCTCCCGCGCTGGACGCGACCGACTCCGTTCCGCCGGCCGCGCGGCTCCGACTGGAGTTCCTGCCCGCGCCGGTCGACCCACCGGTGGTCGACGAGCCCCCGACACCACCGGAGCCGGCACCCACCGCCCCGCCGCGCTATCCGGGCAACGTCGAGCGACCGGCCGAGCAGCGGCGGGCCGAGGACCCGCGCCCGGCCGGCGAGCCGTTCGCCGCCCCCGACGCCGGTGCGTCTCCCACCCGACGTGCTGTCCCGACCCCGCCGGACAAGCGACCGCTGACCCGCCCGCAGGTCGCGCCACCGACGAGCTGGCAGGCCTCGGCGCCGCCCGTCTCGGCATCGCCCGTCTCGGCGCCGCCCGTCTCAGCGCCGCCCGCCTCGGCATCGCCCGCGACTCGTCCGACGGCGACACCGCCGGCCGAGACCGCGCCGGCACTGCCGCTGGCTCCCGGCATGCCGCGCGTGTACGTGCCCCCGCCGCCGTCGGAACCGCCGGCCACGGACCCGCCGGCCCAGCCCGGGCCGGCGCTGCCGCTGGCCCCCGGGATGCCGCGCGTCTACGTGCCCCCGCCGCCCTCGGAACCGCCGACGCCGGCCGCAGCCGAGCCGCGGGCGACCACGGGCACCGGCGGGCCCGAGGCCTGGTTCCGGCCCGCCCAGCCGGTCGAGGACGAGCCGACGGCGGACAGCCGGCCCGCGGACGCGACCACGGACCGGTCGACCGAGCAAGGCGGTACGGACTCCACCCGCCCGACGACCGGGTCGGCGGACGCCACGACGACAGGCCCGGCCGCCGGACCCGGTTCGCCTGACGCGGGCGAGCTGACGCCCGCAACCTGGGTCGAGGCCGCCGCCCCGCCCATCCGGCCGGTGTCCGCGCCACCCGTCTCCGCGGCGCCTTCCCCGCCACCACCCGTCACGGCACTGCCCGTCTCGGCGCCACCCGTCTTCGCGCCGCCCGTCTCGGCACTGCCCGTCTCGGCGCCGCCCGTCTTCGCGCCGCCCGTCTCGGCACCGCCGGCGCAGTCGACCTCCGACGCTCCTGGCGCATGGTCGGGCGGGGATCTCCCGTACCCGGAACCGGCCGTTGAACCCCGCCCGGCGGCACCGGATCCGTACCACCCGGTCTCCGCACCGCCGGCCCGGCCGACCTCCGGCGCATCCGCCGCCCGGGTCGACGACATCTACACCGACGCGGAACCACCGGCGCCGACGCAGGCAGACCGGCCGGTGTCCGCTCCCCCGGTGCCGCCGGTGTCCGCACCTCCGGCGCAGGCCGTCTCCGGCGTACCCTCCGACTGGGCGGACGCCGACCCGGAACCGGACGACACACACCACCCGGTCTCCGCGCCGCCGGTCCGACCCACCTCAAGCCCACCCGCCAGTTGGACCGACGCCGACCACACCGACCCGGAACCGTCAGTCGGGCGGACGGCGCCGCCGAGCCCGATGGAGCGGCCGGTCTCCGCGCCGCCGGCCCGGCCGGTCTCCGGCGCACCCACCAGTTGGACGGACACGGATCCGGAGCCGGCCGACGCACACCACCCGGTCTCGGCACCACCGGTCCGGCCCACCTCCGGCCCACCCGCCGCCTGGTCGACCGAACACCTCGCCGACGCCGCGCCGATCGACCGACCGATGTCCGCGCCACCGTCGGCCGGACCCCCGCCCGCCGCACCGACGCCGGACCCGCCCGCGCCGCACGACCGGGAAGCACGACACGACCGGGACGCGCCAACCGACCGCGAGACGCCACAGGACCGGGACACACCACACGACCGGGAGGCGCCACCCGACCGGGAAGCTCCAACCGACCGGGAAGTGCCAACCGACCGCCACGAGGACCGCCTGGAACCGATCCTTGACCCGGCGCCAACGCCGGTGTCCGCGCCACCGGCACCCTCCGCGTCCGTGGCACCCGCCGCAACCGTGCCCGCACCACGGACCGCGTCCGATTCATCCGGGAACACGGCGCCGCCCGCCCAGGTGAGCGTCGCACCGGCGGGGGCGCCGACGGCAACCGCTGCGACGGCGAGCGCGCCGGCGGCGACCGTACGCCCGGACGTGGACCACGGCGACCCGGAGCAGATCCTGGCGGCCTACCGCTGGCGGTTGGACCCGGTGAGCCTGCGGGAGGTGCTGGAGCAGCCGGACGAACTGCGGACGATCCGGCGCCGGCTGACCGAGAAGCTGGGCGCGTCCATCGACAACCGGGCGCGGGCCCGGCTGCTCAGCCTGCGCGCGGTGGTGTCACGGATCCTCGGTGACCTGGACGACGCCCTGGCCGACGGCCGGCTGGCCCTCACCTACGCCGAGGCCACCGGCGAGCTGCGGCGCACCGCCCTGGCCCAGGCCCGGCTGGCGCACGTGCTGCGCTGGCGGGGCGACTTCGCCGAGGCCGACCAACTCTTCGCCGAGGCCAACTCGACCGAGCTGCCCGACCGGCTGCGCGCCGCGCTGCACGAGCACGCCGGCCGCTCCTGTTACGACCAGGGTCGCCTCATGGAGGCCAGCCACCACTTCGAGCGGGCCCTCGACCTGCGCGGCGCGGACGACACCGAACTGCTGGCCCGGATCCGGGCGGGTCTGGACGCGGTCGCGACCAAGGCCGCGACGGAGGGCTTCGGGCCGTACCCCCGGAGTCGGGACGAGGTGCTGGAGCGTGAGCGGCCCCCGGCGCCCGGGCGCGACGGGCCGCTGTGGGGGTACACCGACCCGAACGGCGACCTGGTGATCCCCGCCGAGTACGCCGAGGCGCAGCCGTTCCACGACGGACTGGCCTGGGTACGCCGGCCGGAGAGCGACCGGTGGGCGCTGATCGACCTGACCGGTACGACGGTGCTGCCGGCGTCGTACCGCGCGGTCCGCCCGTTCAGCGACGGCCTGGCCTGGGTGGTCGGCGACGACGGCGGTTGGTCGGCGATCGACGACCGGGGCGTGGAGCAGGTCCCGGCCGGCTTCGCCGACGTGCGGCCGTTCCGCCGGGGGGTGGCCGCGGTGCGCCGGGAGGGGTGGGGTGCGGTGGCCGCGAACGGGCGGATCATGGTGCCCACCCGCTACCACGGCTTCGACACGGTGCTGGCCGACGGCCGGCAGGTCGACGGCTTCACCGACGAGGGTCTCGCGGTGGTCGAGGTGTCCGGTCGCCGGGGCGTGGTGGACCGCACCGGCGCCGTGCTCGTCGCGCCGGCACATCCGCTGCTGGTCATCCACCCGGTGGCGTTCCTGGTGGGCACCGCGACCGGTCGGTGGGGTGCGCTGGACCGGCGGGGCGAGCCGCTGATCGACCCGGTGCACCGCGACCGGGACGAGGTGGTGGCCGAGATCGAACGGCTGCTCACCGACACCGTTCCCGTGCTCTGACCGACGGCCGCTCGGCGACCATGATCGGGCGGGGCTAGGGTCGAGGTATGGAATTCCGACACCTGGGCCGCTCCGGCCTGATGGTCAGCGAGATCTCGTACGGCAACTGGATCACCCACGGCTCGCAGGTCGAGGAGGACGCGGCGTTCGCCTGTGTGCGGGCCGCCCTCGACGCGGGCATCACCACCTTCGACACGGCCGACGTGTACGCCGGCACCCGGGCCGAGGACGTGCTGGGTCGCGCGCTGGAGAACGAGCGCCGCGAGGGCCTGGAGATCTTCACCAAGGTCTACTGGCCGACCGGGCCGGGCCGCAACGACCGGGGCCTGTCCCGCAAGCACATCATGGAGTCGATCAACGGCTCGCTGCGCCGGCTGCGCACCGACTACGTGGACCTCTACCAGGCCCACCGGTACGACCACAGCACGCCGCTGGAGGAGACGATGGAGGCCTTCGCCGACGTCGTGCACTCCGGCAAGGCCCTCTACATCGGCGTCTCCGAGTGGACCGCCACGGAGCTGCGCGCGGCCCACCAGCTGGCCCGTGAGCTGCGCATCCCGCTGGTGTCCAACCAGCCGCAGTACTCGATGCTCTGGCGGGTCATCGAGGCCGAGGTGGTGCCGGCCAGCGAGGAGCTGGGCGTCGGTCAGATCGTCTGGTCGCCGATGGCGCAGGGCGTGCTCTCCGGCAAGTACCTGCCGGGGCAGCCGCCGCCGGCCGGGTCCCGGGCCACCGACGAGAAGTCCGGCGCGAGCTTCATCGCCCGGTGGATGACCGACGACGTGCTCACCCGGGTGCAGCAGCTCAAGCCCCTCGCCGAGCAGGCCGGGCTGAGCATGGCCCAGCTCGCCGTGGCGTGGGTGCTGCAGAACCCGAACGTCTCCTCGGCGATCATCGGGGCGTCCCGCCCGGAGCAGGTGCACGACAACGTCAAGGCGGCCGGCGTGAAGCTCGACGCCGAGCTGCTCAAGGCGATCGACGAGATCGTCGAGCCGGTCACCGAGCGCGACCCGGCCAAGACCGAGTCCCCCGCCCAGCGGCCGTGACCCGCACCCGGTCCGGTCGGCGCGGGTCCGCGCCGACCGGGCCGGGTCAGCCCTGCCAGAAGCGGATCAGGTCCAGGCCCGCGGCGTAGAGCCAGGCCGGCAGGCCGAGCAAATCGCCGACGGCGAAGACCGCGTCGAAGAACCAGCCGCCGATACGCGGGTTCCACAGCAGTGCGAACAGCAGCAGGAAGCCGTACGGGGCGAACAGGTCGTACATCCGGCGCCACTGCGGGTTCAGCCACGGCTGGATCATGTTGCCGCCGTCCAGGCCGGGCACCGGCAGCAGGTTGAGCACACTCGCGGTGAGCTGGAGGAACGCCAGCAGCGCCACCCCGGCCCAGAACTCCACCGGGCCGCCCGCCGCCGTGCCGATCCGCAGTGCCGCGACCAGCACCAGCGTGAACAGCACGTTGGTCGCCGGGCCGGCCAGACTGACCAGGGTGTGCCGCAGCCGCCCGGGGATGGCGTGCCGGTCCACCCAGACCGCCCCGCCGGGCAGGCCGATGCCGCCCAGCAGCACCACCACCACCGGCAGCACGATCGACAGCAGCGGGTGGGTGTACTTGAACGGGTTGAGGGTCAGGTAGCCCCGGTGGGCGATGTCGCGGTCGCCGGCCCGGTACGCCACCACCGCGTGCGCGTACTCGTGCAGGCACAGCGACACCAGCCAGCCGGACACCACGAAGAGGAACACGTCGAACCGGACGTTGCCGTACCCGTTCCAGGTCAGCACCCCGCTGGCCGCGAAGAGCGCCACCAAGGCCAGGAACACCGGGCTGGGCCGGAACGCCGCCCGGGGCACGCCGAGGACCAGCGGTTCGCCGCCCGGACGGTCGTAGGACATCACTCGGCCGTGGGCAGCAGGCTCATCCGGTACTCCACCCGGTCGTCCTCGACGAGCGCGACGGAGGTGACGCCGGACGCCGCGAGCTCCCGCCAGGTCTGACCGATCCACGATTCGGCATCGGCCTGGCTGCTGAACGACTCCGCCGGTCCCTCGACCGACTGGCCGTCCGTGCCCTCGTACCGCCAGCTCCACGCCATGCCGCGTCTCCCCTCGCCGCTGAAGTCCCCGTGGGACGAACCCTCGCCAGCGTAGTCGGCCCGGCGCGGTACGGCCGCTCGCTCGCCCCGCCAGCGGAACCACGAGGTGATCAACCGGCCGGTACGGTGACGCGGTGCTGACTCGGGGAGTGGTGCTCGGCGACCGGTACCGGTTGGACGAGCGGGTGGCGACGGGCGGGATGGGCGCGGTCTGGCGCGGCACCGACATCCTGCTGGAACGCGAGGTCGCGGTGAAGGTGCTGCTGCCGTCGCTGGTCGCCGACCCGGAGTTCACCGCCCGTTTCCGGGCCGAGGCACGGATGCTGGCGGCGCTGCGACATCCCGGGGTGGTCGCCGTGCACGACGTCGGTCAGGCCCGGCTCGACGACGCAGGCCGGGTCGACTACCTGGTGATGGAGTACGTCGAGGGCGAACCGCTGGGCACCTGGATCCGCCGGGCCGGCCGGCTGGACCCGGCGTCCACCATGTCGGTGGTCGCCCAGGCCGCCGAGGCGCTGCACACCGCCCACCTGGCCGGCATCGTGCACCGGGACGTGAAGCCCGGCAACCTGCTGGTGAAGAGCGACGGCCGGGTGGTCCTGGTCGATTTCGGCATCGCCCGGTCCCGTGCGCTGAACGGGCTCACCGCCGCCAACATGGTGCTCGGCACCGCCTCGTACATGTCCCCGGAGCAGGCCACCGGGCAGCCGGTCTCCGGCGCCACCGACGTCTACGCGCTCGGCGCCGTGGCGTACTACTGCCTGGCCGGGAAGCCGCCGTTCGACGGCGACAACCCCTTGGCGGTGGCGTTGCGGCACGCCCAGGAGGAGCCGGCGCCACTGCCGGCGGGCACCCCGCCGGCGGCGGCCGCCGTGGTCGCCCGGGCCATGGCGAAGCGGCCGGCCGACCGGTTCGGCAGCGCCGCCGACCTGGCCGAGGCCGCCGCGCAGGCGCGCGAGGCGACCCTGGCCAGCATCCCGGTCGCCGCCCGCCCACCGTGGGCGCTGGCCGCCCCGGCACCCACCGGCGCGCCCGCCGCGAACTCGTCCCCGCCGGCCGGCCACCCGTTCGCGGCCCCCGGGCCGGTGCCGGGGCCGACCCGGGAGGATCCGCTGCGGACGCAACCGGCGGCCCGCCGTCGGAACCTGCTGATCGGGGCCGGCGCGGCCGTGCTCATGGCGCTGGTCGCCGTGGTGGCCGTGGTCGCCCTGCGGCCCGGGACCGAACCCGGCGACGCGCGACCGCCCGCCCTGAGCGCCGAGTCGGCCGGCCTCCCCACCGACCCAGCCACCGCGCCCGTGGACACCGCGCCCACCGGGACGGGCCGGCCGGGTGGCACGCCGAGCGCGACCCGCACCGCGAGCACCGGTCCGACCGGCGCAGCCGGGCCGGAGGCACCGGGCGGCGGGGCGACGAGGGCACCCACCGACGCGCCGAGCACCGCACCGACCGGGACGGCCAGCGGCGAACCGACCCCGAGCGTCGGGAGCACCGCGGCGAGTCGGCCGAACCCGTACACGGCGGCGCAGGTCTGCGGCAGTGGCTACCAGGTCATCGACTCGGCCACGCTGACCGACGACGGCCGCCGCCGGGGCCGGGTCTACCTGCTCTACCACTCGGGCAACGGCAACAACTGCGTGGTCACCCTCAAGGACACCGCGGTGGGTACGCGGTCGGCGGCCGCGGCGTACCTGGAGGTACAGGGGCGGGCCCGCAGCACCGACAGTGGGTCCTTCGAGTACTACGCCGGGCCCGTGCGGGCCAGCGCCGCCGGGGCGTGCGTGAAGTGGGGCGGTTCCACCGGCGGGGCCAGCTACGCCAGCGCGTTCGAGCACTGCGGCTGACCGACCACCACCGAGGTGTCACGCGGGCGCCGGCCCGGCAGGCACCGGGACCCCGGGCGGCCTTAAGGTACGGGCATGTCCGTTGACGGGTGGAACACGGTCCTGGTGCTCGGCGGTATCCGGTCCGGCAAGTCCGAGTTCGCCGAGTCCCTGGTCGCCGACGCGCCGATGGTCCGCTACGTCGCCACCGCGCCGGAGGGCGACCCGGAGGACACCGAGTGGGCGTCGCGGTTGGCGACGCACCGCGCCCGGCGTCCGGGCAGCTGGAGCACCGAGGAGACGGCGGCGGATCCGCGCCGGCTGGCCGACGTGCTCGCGTCCGCCGAGCCGAACGAGACGCTGCTGGTCGACGACCTGGGCGGCTGGGTGACCGTGCTGCTCGATCCGGCCCATCAGCCGGCCGACGACGTGGCGACCATCGCCGAGCTGGCCGACGCGGTGCGCGCCTGCCCCGCGCGGGTGGTGCTGGTCAGCCCCGAGGTGGGGCTGTCGCTGGTGCCGACGACGCCGCTGGGGCGCGCGTTCACCGACGCGCTCGGCGCGGCCAACCGGGCGGTCGCCGACGCCTGCGACGCGGTGGTCCTGGTGATCGCCGGCCAGCCGTCCTGGCTGAAGCCGGGCGTCACCCCCCTGGCGACCGCGCGGCCGGCGCCCGCCGCCACGACGAGCGCGACGACCGCGACCGGGCCGAACGGGTTCGCGCCGGCCGAGCCGACGCCCGAGGTGCGGCTGCCGGACGTGCTGACCCACACCCCACCGGTCGCCCCGAACGCGGAGCCCGGCAACCCCTGGGCCGCGCCGACCATGGCGCTGCCGATGGTGGCCACCGGGTTGGTCATCCAGGCCGGTATGGAACTGCCGATGCCCGACGAGTACGCCGGCCCGCAGGCGGTGGACCGGCTGGCGACGCTGGACGTGCCCGGCGCCGGGCTGGGCGTGCTGGACCGGGTGGTCGGCTTCGCCGCCGCCACCCAGGGCACCTCGACCCCGGCCGCCTGGGGCTCGGTGCGGGTGCTGCTGCTGCACGGCGACCACGACGGCGGGGCCGCGGCCGGCACCGTCGCCGGCGAGTCGGCCCGCCGCGTCCGGCAGGCCCGCGCCGGCCAGGGCGCGCTGGCCCGACTCGCCGCCGAGAGCGGCGCCTCGCTCCAGGTGGTGGACGCTCCGGCCGCCGCCGCCATGGAGGACGGCCCGGCGCTGAGCCTCGACCAGGTCGAGTCGGCGCTGCGTTACGGCTGGCGACTGGCCGAACAGGCCGCCGACGCCGGCGTACAGCTGCTGGTGCTGGCGGCGTCCGGCGCGGGCACCGAGGCGGCCGCCGCGGCGGTGCTGGCGGCCACCGCCGGCGCGGAGCCACCGGCGGTGCTCGGCCGGGTGGTCACCGAGTCCGGCGAGATCGACGACGCGGCCTGGATGGTGCGCTGCGCCGCGGTCCGCGACGCGCTGCACCGCACCCGCCGCTCGCCGCGCGGCGCGAAGGACGTGCTGGCCGAGTTGGGCGGCGGCGACGTGGCGGTGGCCACCGGCGTGCTGCTCGGCGCGACCGCCCGCCGGGTGCCGGTGATGCTCGACGGGCCGGTCGGCCTGGCCGCCGGCATGGTCAGCCGGGACCTGGCCGGGCAGGCCCGGCACTGGTGCCTGCTCGCCGACCACGGCGGGCACCCGGCGGTGAAGCTGGCCGCCGACGTGCTCGGCCTCACCCCGATGCTGGACCTGCGGCTGGACCTGGGCGAGGGGTCGAACGCGCTGGTCGCGCTCCCGCTGCTGCGCTCGGTGCTGGCGTTGGCCGCCGCGCTGCCCACCCACCCGTCACTGAACGGCGGCGAGCAGCCGGACGTCGACACCGAGGAGCCGGAGTACCCGGAGCCCGAGTACGCCGCGCCGGAGTTCGCCGAGCCGGAGCCGGACGGCCCGGGGCCGGCCACCGTCGAGCCGGACGGGCAGCCGACGACGGGCTGGCGTGCCGGCTGAGTCGCGGCTCGCCGCCGGCGCCCGACTGGCGGTCACCACCTTCAGCACGCTGCCGGTGCGCGCCGGCCGGATCGACCGGCAGGTGGCCGGCACCGCGATGGCGCTCGCCCCGGCCGCCGGCGCGCTGCTCGGCGTGCTGCTGGCCGGGCTGCTGCTGCTGACCGGCGCGCTCGCTCCCCCGCTGGTCGCCGCCGGGGTGACGGTGGCCGGCGGCGCCCTGCTCACCCGTGGGCTGCACCTGGACGGCCTGGCCGACACGGTGGACGCGCTCGGCTCGTACCGGCGGGGCGCGGCCGCGCTGGAGATCATGAAGAAGCCGGACGTCGGCCCGTTCGGGGTGGTCGCGCTGGTGGTCGTCCTGCTGGTGCAGGCGGCCGTGCTGGCCGAACTGCTCGGGCGGTCGGCGCCCGCGTGCCTGGCCGCGGTCATCGCCGCCACCGCCGCCGGCCGGCTGGGGGTGACGGTGGCCTGCCGGCGGGGTGTACCGGCGGCCCGACCGGACGGGCTGGGCGCGCTGGTGGCCGGCACCGTCGGGCCGCTGGCCCTGGCCGCCGGCGCGGTCGCCGTCGCGCTGCTGGCGGTGCCCGCGGTGCCGGGCCGGCCGTGGCAGGGGCCGCTGGCCGTCGCCGCCGCGCTCGCCGTCGCGGTGCTGCTGCTGCGGCACGTGGTACGCCGGCTGGGCGGGATCACCGGTGACGTGCTCGGCGCGACGGTGGAGGTGGTCACCACGCTGGTCTACCTCGGACTGGTGCTGTCCGGCTGAAGCCGGGAACGCGGGCCGGGTAGCGTTCGGCTCGACAGCACCGGCGCGGCCAACCGGGGGACGAGAATGCTCATCACGGACGACTTCCTGCCCGTACCGGTCCCGGAGTCGCTCAGCGCGACCTACCTGGTGCCGATGGCGGGGCTGCCGAAGGTCAGCACGAAGACCGCGGTGGGGGCGCTGGCCGGCAGGCTGGCCGAGCCGGTGCACGGGCTGGCCCGGCAGATGCTCGACAGCCCGCTGATGAGCGTGGACACTCGCCCGATCGCCGAGTTCCCCGAGCTGCCGCCGGACCTGCTCACCGCGTTCGGCGCCACCGAGGCGCAGCTGGAGCGCCTGGCCGCGGCGAGCCACCTGGTGGTGGTGCAGGCCGAGTACCGGCCCGGCTGGCCGCCAGCGCACGAGTGGGCGGCCCGGGCGGTGGCGGCGGCGGTGGCCGAGTCGGTCGGCGGCGACGTGGTGGACGTCTTCGGCCTGCAGTTCCTCGACCCGGCGACCGCGCTGCGCTCGCTGCCGGACGAGCAGGGCCGGATCCGGCTGGTCGACTGGGTGCTGGTGCCGTACTCCTCGGGCGCCGAGGGGTTGTGGTTCACCACCAAGGGGCTGCGCCGCTTCGGGCTGCTGGAGTTGCAGACCCAGGGGGTGCCCGACCACCTGACCCGCGCGTGGGGCGCGGTGATGACCGGGGCGGCCCGCCGGCTGCTGCGCGACTGGACCGACGGGCTCACCGGCGAGGAGGTGCCGGCGTTCGTGCAACTGCCGGTGCTGGCCACGGTGACCGGGCACGACATCGCGGTGGCGTACGGCAATCCGGAGCAGCACGGCGCGACCGCCCCGGTGCTGCTGCGCCTGGAGCTGGACCCGGCCACCGATCCGGAGGCCGACTCGTTCCTCAGCCTGCGCCCACCGGCGGGGCATCCGGGGCCGGACGGCCGGTACTACGCCGCCGCCTGCGCGACACTCTTCGCCGGGATCCAGCCCGACGTGCGCTACGCCCGCTCCGGCGACGCGATGAGTCAGGCCGTCGCCACCGCCCGCGCCGCGCTGGGCGACGCACGGGCCCGCTTCGTCGCCGGTCGGTTCCCGGCGGAGTCCCAGCTGGTGGTGAAGTACGGGCTGCCCGGCGACGACGGCCCGGAGTACGTCTGGGCCGGCGTCACCTCGTGGGACGTGCCGGAGCGGATCGTCGGGGTCAGCGCCAGCGACGCCGCCAGCGACCCGAGCGTGCGGATCGGCGCCCCCGTGGTGGTGGAGGCGACCGACGTCGTCGACTGGGCCGTGCTGGACGCCACCGGCGTGATCGAGGGCGGCTGGACTCAGGCCGTCCTGGACTCCGGGGAACGCCCCGATCCCTCCTGAGCTACTTCACCGAGGGGTGGACGAAGGGGGGCCGGGTCACGCGCATCTGGGCGCGGCGACCGCGGATGTCGATCTCGACCAGATCGCCGTCGGCGAGCTGAGCGTCGGTGTCCAGCAGCGCGAGCGCGATGCCCTGCTTCTTCGTCGGGCTGAAGGTGCCGCTGGTCACCGTGCCGACCTGGGCGTCGCCGACGTGCACGGTCATCCCGGCACGCGGGATGGCCCGGTCGACGGCCTCCAGGCCGCGCAGCGTACGGCGGGGTCCGGCGGCCTTCTCGGCGCGCAGCGCGTCGCGGCCCCAGAAGGCCGGCTTGTCCCAGCCGACCGCCCAGCCGGAGCGCGCCTGCACCGGGCTGATCTCCAGGGAGAGGTCCTGCCCGTGCAGCGGGTAGCCCATCTCGGTGCGCAGGGTGTCCCGGGCGGCCAGGCCGCAGGCGCGCAGCCCGAAGGCCTCGCCGGCGGCGAACAGCGCGTCCCAGACCGCGACCGCGTGCTCCGCCGGGACCACCAGCTCGTAGCCCAGCTCCCCGGTGTAGCCGGTGCGGCAGACGGTCAGCTCGGTGCCGCCCAGCCCGGCCGGATCGAAGCTCATGTAGCCGTGCCCGGTCGGCAGGCCCAGGGCGCCCAGCAGCTCCGCCGAGCGCGGCCCCTGGACGGCGAGCACCGCGTACGCCTCGTGCTCGTCGGTGACGGTGACCGACTCCGGCGCGGCGGCGCGCAGCCGGCGCACCACCTCGGCGGTGTTCGCGGCGTTCGGGATGAGGAAGACGTGGTCGTCGGCGTACAGGTAGGCGATGATGTCGTCCACCACACCGCCGGTGGCGTCGTCGCAGCAGAGGGTGTACTGCGCCTGGCCCGGGCCGATCCGGCCCAGGTCGTTGCTGAGGCAGGCGTTGACGAAGTCGGCGGCGCCGGGGCCGGTCACCCGGGCCTTGCCGAGGTGCGACACGTCGAACACGCCCACCGCGGTCCGGACCGCCGTGTGCTCCTTGAGTACGCCGCCGCCGGCGTACTCCAGAGGCATCTCCCAGCCCCCGAACGGGGCGAACTTGGCGCCGAGAGCGGTGTGCCGCTCGTGCAGCGGGGAACGGCGCAGCCGGGTCGCGGCGGCGGCGGAGGTCACGTCGGTCATGGGTGGCAACTTACCGGGGGCAACGCCGCTGGTTAGCATCGGCGGGACCCGTCGGTGCCGTCGACGGGACAACCCCGACGTCCGGCGGGTAGGTTCCGCCGGAGACCTTTCCCGCCGGTACGCGACGACGCGGCCGGCCCGGCCCGCCCGGAGTAGCTTCAGTGACATCGCCCCGCAACACCACCCTGAGCCTGGTCGACACCGACCCGGCGGAGCTCGCCGTCGACGCGATCGTGATCGGCGTGCACAGCCAGACCGGAGAGCAGGGCGCCACCAGCGGCCTCGCCGGCACCCTGTTGTTGGCCAGCGGCGCGGAGAGCATCGCCGCCGCGTTCGACGGCAAGCTGACCGAGACGCTGGCGCTGCTCGGCGCCACCGGCGGCCCAGGAGAGGTCATCAAGCTGGCCACGCTGGGCACGATCACCGCCCCGGTGGTCGCCGCGGTCGGGCTGGGCCCCGAGCCGTCGGGCGCCGCGCCGGCGCCGGAGACGCTGCGGCGGGCGGCCGGTGCGGCGGTGCGGGCTCTGGCGGGCGCGCCGAAGGTCGCGCTGGCCCTGCCGCTGCCGGACGACGCCGACGCCCCGGCCGCGCTGCGCGCGGTCGCCGAGGGCGCGCTGCTCGGTGGGTACCGGTTCGCCGGTTACAAGACCCGGCCGCAGCCGACCCGGCGTGAGCCGGTCGCCGAGGTCCTGGTCGCGGTGCCGGACGCCGGCGACGCGGGCGCCCAGGCGGAGATCACCCGGGCGCAGGCGGTGGCCGGCGCCGTCCGGCTCAGCCGGGACTGGGTCAACACCGCGCCGAACGAGCTGCGCCCGCCGTCGTTCGCCGACGCCGTGGCCGACGCCGCCCGCGCCGCGGGCCTCGGCGTCGAGGTGCTGGACGAGGCGGCCCTGGCCGCCGGCGGGTACGGCGGCATCGTCGCGGTCGGGCAGGGGTCCGAGGCCCCGCCGCGGCTGGTGAAGCTCACCTACACGCCCGAGGGCGGCGGCAACGGCAAGCGGGTCGCGCTGGTCGGCAAGGGCATCACCTTCGACACCGGCGGCATCTCGATCAAGCCGGCGCAGGGCATGTGGGAGATGAAGTCCGACATGGCCGGCGCGGCTGCGGTGGGCGCGGCCATGCTGGCGATCGCCGCGCTCAAGCCGGCGGTGGCGGTCAACGCGTACCTGCCGATGGCCGAGAACATGCCGTCGGGCACCAGCTACCGGCCGGGCGACGTGATCAGCATGTACAACGGCAAGAAGGTCGAGGTGCTCAACACCGACGCCGAGGGCCGGATGATCCTGGCCGACGCGATCGCCCGCGCCTGCGAGGACGGCACCGACTACCTGTTCGAGACCTCGACGCTGACCGGCGGGCAGGTCATCGCGCTGGGCAAGCGGGTGGCCGGCGTGATGGGCACGCCGGAGCTGTGCGAGCGGGTCCGGACCGTCGGCGACTCGGTCGGCGAGCCGGCCTGGCCGATGCCGCTGCCGGACGACGTGCGCAAGGGCATGGACTCCGACGTCGCCGACATCTCCCAGGTCAACGCCGGGATGGACCGGGCCGGTCACATGCTGCAGGGCGGGGTGTTCCTGCGCGAGTTCGTGACCGACGACGTGGCGTGGGCGCACATCGACATCGCCGGGCCGGGCTACCACTCGGGTGAGCCGACCGGCTACTGGACCAAGGGCGGCACGGGCGTTCCGGTCCGCACCCTGGTGCAGCTGGTGGAGGACGTCGCCGCGAACGGCTGACGGATGCCAGGAGGGGCCCCTCGTCAACGCCTGGCGTTGACAAGGGGCCCCTGCTTGCGTCTCAGTACCGGTCGGGCCGGCGCTTGCAGCGCTCGTTGAAGTCGCGCATCCGCTGCGGGTAGCCCATCAGCCGCACGTCGTAGACCGGGATGCCCATCCGGTACGCGAACCGCCGGGCGCCGTCCGGGCCGTCGATCCGCCGGCGGGTCCACTCGCCGTCGTCGGCGATCAGGATGACCGTGGTCTCGGTGACCGTGGTGCGCGGCTCGATGAACGCCTCGACACCACGCCGGGTGCGGACGAAGTTCTCGAGATGGTCCAGATCGGCACGGTCGGCCGCGCGATCGCGGCTCACCACGCGCGCCTGCTTGCGGCGCCGGAACAACCCCACCGGAGGACTCCCCCATGTTCTGTCATCGACAACGGTGCCAAGGGTACGTGTCGATGACGTGTCGTTGGGCACCTCACTACGCACCCTGTGCCCAGTGGTGACAAGATGACCGAGGTGGGGTGTGTCCTTGTTGCCCCATCGTGACCCCCGATGCAGTGACGCGACCTGGGAGTTGGACGTGAGCGAGCCGAACGAAGCGACCTTCGACATCGTCATCCTCGGAGGTGGCAGCGGCGGCTACGCGACCGCACTGCGCGCCGCCCAGCTGGACCTGAAGGTCGCGCTGATCGAGAAGGGCAAGCTCGGGGGCACCTGCCTGCACAACGGCTGCATCCCGACCAAGGCGCTGCTGCACGCCGCGGAGATCGCCGACCAGACCCGCGAGTCGGAGCAGTTCGGCATCAAGGCCGAGCTGGTCGGCATCGACATGGCCGGCGTCAACTCGTACAAGGACGGTGTGATCTCCCGCCTGTACAAGGGCCTGCAGGGCCTGGTGGGTGGCTCCAAGAACATCACCTTCGTGGCCGGCGCCGGCAAGCTGGTCGGCAAGAACGTCGTCGAGGTCGACGGCAAGCGCTACACCGGCCGCAACGTCGTGCTGGCCTCCGGCTCGTACGCCAAGAGCCTGCCCGGCCTGGAGGTCGACGGCGAGCGGATCATCACCAGCGATCACGCGCTCACCCTGGACCGGGTCCCCTCGTCGGTGATCGTGCTGGGCGGCGGCGTCATCGGCGTCGAGTTCGCCAGCGTGTGGAAGTCCTTCGGGGTGGACGTGACCATCGTCGAGGCGCTGCCCCGCCTGGTCGCCGCCGAGGACGAGGAGTCGTCGAAGGCGTTGGAGCGGGCGTTCCGCAAGCGGAAGATCAACTTCAAGGTCGGCAAGCCGTTCGAGAAGGTCGAGAAGACCGAGAACGGCGTCAAGCTGACCATCGCCGGCGGCGAGACCGTCGAGGCCGAGCTGCTGCTGGTCGCCGTCGGTCGCGGCCCGAACACCGCCAACCTCGGGTACGAGGAGCAGGGCGTCAAGATGGACCGCGGCTACGTGCTGACCGACGAGCGGCTGCGCACCAGCGTGCCGAACGTCTACGCCGTCGGCGACATCGTGCCCGGCCTGCAGCTCGCGCACCGCGGCTTCCAGCAGGGAATCTTCGTCGCCGAGGAGATCGCCGGCCAGAACCCGGCCGTGATCGACGAGGCCGGCATCCCGCGGGTCACCTACTCCGACCCGGAGCTGGCGTCGGTCGGCCTCACCGAGGCGAAGGCCAAGGAGCAGTACGGCGCCGACAAGATCAAGACGCACAACTACAACCTCGGTGGCAACGGCAAGAGCCAGATCCTCAAGACCACCGGCTTCGTGAAGCTGGTCCGGGTGGACGACGGCCCGGTGGTCGGCGTCCACATGGTCGGCGCCCGGGTGGGTGAGCTGATCGGCGAGGCGCAGCTCATCTACAACTGGGAGGCGTACCCGGCGGAGGTCGCCCAGCTCGTGCACGCCCACCCGACCCAGAGCGAGGCCCTGGGCGAGGCGCACCTGGCCCTCGCCGGCAAGCCGCTGCACTCGCACGCCTGATCACGACAACCGCGGCGTCCGGCGACGGGCGAAGATCCCCAAGGGGAATGAAGGAGTCTGGAGAACATGCCGGTATCGGTCACCATGCCCCGGCTCGGCGAGAGCGTCACCGAGGGCACCGTCACGCGCTGGCTCAAGCAGGAAGGCGACACCGTCGAGGTCGACGAGCCGCTGCTTGAGGTCTCGACCGACAAGGTCGACACCGAGATCCCGTCGCCCGCTGCGGGCGTGCTGAGCCGGATCGTGGTCGGTGAGGACGAGACCGCCGAGGTCGGCAGCGAGCTCGCCGTCATCGCCGGTGAGGGCGAGTCGGCCGGCGGCGGCGAGGCCGCTCCGCAGGAGCAGGCGCCGGCCGAGCAGGTCGAGCCGGCCACCGAGCCGACGGCCGCCGCCGAGGGCACCGCCGACGAGGTGGCCCAGGACGAGGCACCGGCCCCGGCCGCCGCGCCGTCGGGCCAGGGCACCGCGGTGAAGATGCCCGCCCTGGGCGAGAGTGTCACCGAGGGTACGGTCACCCGCTGGCTCAAGCAGGTCGGCGAGACCATCGAGGTCGACGAGCCGCTGCTGGAGGTCTCCACCGACAAGGTGGACACGGAGATCCCGTCGCCGGTCGCCGGCACCGTCCTGGAGATCAAGGTCGCCGAGGACGAGACCGCCGACGTCGGCGCCGAGCTGGCGATCATCGGTGCCGCGGGCGCCGCGCCGGCCGAGGCGAAGCCGGAGCCGAAGCCCGCGCCGAAGGCGGAGGCCAAGCCCGAGCCGAAGCCGGAGCCCAAGCCCGAGCCGAAGGCCCAGCCGACGCCGGAGCCGAAGGTGGAGGAGCCCACCCCGGGCATGTCGTACAACGAGCCGGCCGCGGAGACCGAGCAGGCCGCGGAGCCGGTCAAGACGGAGCGTGCCGCGCAGCCGTCCGCGCCGACCCCGACGCCGCAGCGTCCGACCGCTCCCGCCCAGGGTGGCGGCGAGGAGGCCGCCGGCTACGTCACCCCGCTGGTACGCAAGCTCGCCAGCGAGCACGGCGTGGACCTCGCCGCGCTCAACGGCACCGGCGTGGGTGGCCGGATCCGCAAGCAGGACGTGCTCGACGCGGCCGAGAAGGCGAAGGCCGCCAAGGCCGCGCCGGCTCCGGCGGCGCAGCCGGCCCCCGCCGCGGCGGCTCCCGCCAAGCCGGCCGCGAAGCCGCAGCCGAGCAGCAAGCGGGGCACCACCGAGAAGCTGCCCCGGATCCGCAAGGCCATCGCCAAGCGGATGCACGAGTCGCTGCACGAGATGGCGCAGCTCACCACGGTGATCGAGGTGGACGTCACCCGGATCGCCAAGCTGCGGGCGCAGGCGAAGGACTCCTTCCAGCAGCGGCACGGCGTGAAGCTGTCCTTCCTGCCGTTCTTCGCCCTGGCGGCCGTCGAGGCGCTCCAGACGCACCCGATCGTGAACGCCAGCATGGACCTGGAGGGTGGGACGATCACCTACCCGGATTCGGAGCACCTCGGCATCGCCGTGGACACCGAGCGGGGCCTGCTGGTGCCGGTCATCCACAACGCCGGTGACCTCAACCTGGGTGGCATCGCCAAGCGGGTCGCCGACCTGGCCGAGCGCACCCGGACCAACAAGATCAGCCCGGATGAGCTCGCCGGCGCGACCTTCACGCTGACCAACACCGGCAGCCGGGGTGCGCTCTTCGACACCCCGATCGTGCCGTCGCCGCAGTCGGCGATGCTCGGCACCGGTGCCGTCGTGAAGCGCCCGGTCGTGGTCAACGACCCGGAGCTGGGCGAGGTCGTCGCGGTCCGGTCGATGGTCTACCTGGCCCTCTCCTACGACCACCGGCTGATCGACGGTGCCGACGGGGCCCGCTTCCTGGCCGCGGTCAAGGAGCGGCTGGAGGCCGGCAACTTCGAGGCGGAGCTGGGCCTGGCCTGATCGTCCGTACCGCCGAAAGGGCGCCCCGGTCGTCGACCGGGGCGCCCTTGTCGTTGCCGTCGGAGCGCGGGCGGGTCAGCCCTTGAGCGTGTCGACGGAGACCTGCCAGAGCCGTTCGGCGGCCTCCGGGTCGAGCGCGTAGTCGGCGACGCCGCGCCGCTCCCCCGGTTTGACCGGGCCGGCCTCCTGGCAGTCCTCGAAGTACCGCCCACCGACGCCGTCGAGCAGCGGCGAGGCGGCCACCAGCACCGAGGTGGCCGCGCCCTGCTCGGTGGACTTCCAGTACGACGCGTTGCCGGCGGTCATCTGGGCGATCTCCTCCTCGCTGACGTAGCGCTGGAGGTTGGTCTTGATCGCCCCGGGCATCAGCGCGTTGGCGAGGATGCCGTCGTCGGCCCAGCGCCGGGTGACCTCCACGGCGAAGAGCACGTTGGCCGTCTTGGACTGCCCGTACGCCTCCCACGGGTCGTACGGCCGACGCTGGAAGTGGATGTCGTCGAAGACCACCGGTGAGCGCAGGTGGGCCGTGGAGCTGACCGAGACGATGCGGGCCCCGTCGGCGGCGGCCAACGCCGGGCGCAGCCCGGTGGCGAGCGCGAAGTGCCCCAAGTAGTTGGTGGCGAACTGCAGCTCCCAACCCTGCGGGGTACGGGTGAGCGGCGAGGCCATGATGCCGGCGTTGTCGACCAGGATGTGCAACGGCCCGTCCCAGTTGGCGACGAAGTCGGCCACCGAACCCTGGTCGGCGAGGTCCAGCGGGGCGACCAACACCCGGTCGTTGCCGGTCGTACCGGTGATGTCGTCGGCGGCACGATGCCCGGCGTCGGTGTTGCGGACGGCGAGGGTGACCTCGGCCTCGGCGCTGGCCAGCGCGCGGGCGGTCTCCACGCCGATGCCGGACGACCCGCCGGTGACGACCACCCGCCGCCCGCCGAGGTCGATCCCCCGGATCACCTCCATGGCGGTGGAGTCACGGTTGAACGGTGTCGTGATCGGTGCGTTCGCAGTCATGATCCGTCCTTGTCCGAGCGCCGCGGTCCACCCGCTTTCCCATCGCGGGCCGGTGGTAACGCGGGGTGCGCCGCGCCCGGTGTCGACCTGCTGACGGACGGGCTGCCATCGCCCGGTGGGCTGACCCGTTCCGGCCCCCGGGGGACCACGCGCTGCCAGAGTGGGACCGTGGGCGGCTACCGGCGGCGTGGGCAACTGGGGCCGGCCATCGCGATCGCCCCCGGCGCCCGGGTGGACAAGTTCGAGGTCTTCTTCGACCTGGTCTTCGTCTTCTCGTTCTTCATCATCACCCGGGCCACCGCCTCGAACATCTCCGGCCGCCAACTGATGCACGCCGGTCTGGTGCTCGCCGTGCTCTGGTGGTGCTGGGTGGTGCACAGCCTGGTCGCGACCCGGGTGCGCCTGGGCGAGGGCTGGGTGCCGGTGCTGATGGTCGTCGCGATGGCAGCCCTGTTCGCGTTCGCGCTGGCGCTGCCGCAGGCATTCACCGACCCGGAGCCCGGCAACACCGCGGGCCCGATGCTGGTGGCCATCAGCTATGTCGTGGTCCGGGCCGTCCACATCATCCTCTACCAGCATGTGGTGCGGGACAGCCCGAGTGAGCGCCGGCAGCTGCGCCGGTTCGCCCCGGAACTGGTGGCGAGCATCGTGCTGCTGCTGGGCGCCGCGCTGATCCCGCCGCAGATCGGGGACCCGGACCGGGCCGCGCTGGTCCGAGACGTCCTGTGGATAGCGGTGGTCGTCGTGCAGTACGCCACCGGCTTCATCGTCGGCACCTGGGGTTGGGGCGTGACCAGCGCCGAACACTGGACCGAACGCTACGACCTGATCCTGATCATCGCGCTGGGTGAGTCGGTGATCTCCGTCGGCGTGGGCGGCAACCTGATCGGCAAGCCGGTCACCTGGCCGGCGGTGGCCGCCGCCACGCTCGGGATCATCTTCACCGCCGCCCTGTGGTGGGCACACTTCGACTTCATCGGCCCGGCTGCCCGGATCGCCCTGCACGCCGCGGAGGGCGCCCCCCGGGTGGCGATGGCCCGCGACGCGTACGCCTACCTCTACCTGCCGATGATCGCCGGGATCATCCTGTTCGCCATCGGCAGCGAGGAGATCCTGCACACGATCACGGACCCGGCCGGCGGCCTGGCCGAACGCATTGAGGGGCCGGCGGTGCCGATGCTCTTCGGCGGGGTGATCTGCTACTTCGCCGTCAACCTGCTGTTCCAGCTGCGCACCCTGCACACCGTGACGTGGACCCGGATCGGGGTGCTGGTGGCGCTGGTGGTGGCCCTGCCGATCGGGCAGCGCCTGCCGGCGCTGGGCACGCTGGCCCTGGTCACGGCGATCTGTGTCGGGTTGGTGGCCGTGGAGGTGCTGGTGTTGTCCGGGTCGCGGCACGCCCTGCGGGACGTGGTCTTCCAGGAGCGCACCACGCACGAGGCGAACGAGGCCGCCTGGCGCGCCCGCTGGCATATCTCGGAACCGGACGAACCGACCACCCCGTGATGGTTACCGGGCCGTCGCTTCTCCCGTTGGCAGAATCGGCGGTCGTCAGCTGGCCTTCCGGTCCCCCGCCCCGCAGGCTGGGCCCATGGTCACCTTCTCGATCCAGGCGAGCCCCACCGACGCCGCCAGCTGGTGCGAGCTGGCCCGACGGGCCGAGTCCGCCGGTTACGACGCGCTGCTCGTCGGCGACCACCCGGGGGTGGTCGCCGCGCCGTTCGTGGCCCTGGCCGCCGCGGCGACGGTCACCTCGACCCTCGGGCTCGGCTCGTACGTCAGCAACGCGGGTGTGCGGGAGCCGGCACTGCTCGCCGCCGACGTGGCCACCCTCGACCTGCTCTCCGCCGGGCGGGCCCGGCTCGGCATCGGCGCCGGCCACACCCCGGCCGAGTGGCGGGCGGTGGGTCGCGAGCGCCCGGACGTGGCCGCCCGGGTACGCCGCTGCATCGCGGTCACCGAGGCCGTCCGCGCCCTGCTCGACGGCGAGGAGGTCACCGTGGACTCCCCCGACCTGGTGGTACGCGGCGCCCTGCTGGACCGGCCCCGCCCGGTGCAGCCCCGGATCCCACTGACCGTGGGCACGGCGAACACGACCCTCCTGCGCTGGGCGGGGGCGCACGCGGACGTCGTCGGGCTCACCGGCTTCGGTCGTACCCTCCCCGACGGCCACGCCCATGAGGTGCGCTGGCGGGCAGCCGACCTCGAAGCGCAGTTGACGCAGGTCGCGGCCGGCGCGGCCGGGCGGGAGACTCCCCCGGCACTGGAGGCGCTGGTGCAGCAGGTCGTGGTGACCGACGACGCCGAGGCCGCCGCCGCGCAGACCGCTGGGGAGACCGGCCTCAGCGTCGCCGAGGTGCTCGCCACACCGTTCGTGCTGATCGGCACGGAGGACGAGATCGTCGCGGCGGTCACTGAGCATCGGCGCCGCTGGGGCATCACCCGCTTCGTGGTCCGTGCCGACGCGCTCGACCCACTGGCCCCGCTACTACCTCGCCTGAACGAGGCCGGGTGTAGCACTCTGTAGCCCATCCGTTACGCTGCTGTCGTGGCCGAGCATGCTCCTCGCGAGATCACCCAGCGCGAGCTGCGTAACGACTCTGGCTCCATCATGCGAACGACTTCGCCGGCCTGGACGAGTTGGTGACTCTGCACGCCGTGAAGCGCCCTGACTGAGGGAGGTCGTGGCGCGCTGCCCAGGCGCCGGCCCGCCGGTCACCCTTCGTAGAAGCGGATCTTCTCCCGCAGGTGGTCGTACTGGCGTTGGAGCAGACGCATCTGCTCCTCGACCTGGGCCGCGTGCCGCTCCAGCAGCTCGCGCCGCTCGCCGGCGGTGTGCTCGCCCTCGCGGGCCAGTTGGGCGTAGCGGCACATCTGCGCGATCGGCATCCCGGTGTCGCGCAGGCAGCGGAACAGCACCAGCCAGCTCAGGTCGTCGTCGGTGAAGACCCGCTTGCCGCCCGGGGTCCGGCCCACGCCGCTGAGCAGGCCGATCTTCTCGTAGTAGCGCAGGGTGTCCAGGCTGAAGCCGCTGCGTCGGGCTGCCTCCGACGGGGCGTAACCGCTCATGTCCCGAGATGCTAGTGCTTGACCTGGAGCGCGCTCCAGGTCCGAGAGTGGACGACATGACCATGACACGGACGCTGGGACGCAGCGGCATCGAGGTGAGCGCGATCGGGATGGGGTGCTGGGCGATCGGCGGACCGCTCTGGGGCGACGGCGGGCAGCCGTTCGGCTGGGGTGAGGTGGACGACGACGAGTCGATCCGCACCATCCACCGGGCGCTCGACCTCGGGGTGACCCTGTTCGACACCGCCAGCAACTACGGCGCCGGGCACAGCGAGCGCATCCTCGGCCGGGCGCTGGCCGGGCGCCGGGACCGCGCGGTGATCGCCACCAAGTTCGGCAACGTCAGCGAGGAGGCGACCCGGCGGGCCGTCGGCACCGACGCCAGCCCGGCGTTCGCGGTACGCAGCCTGGAGGACTCCCTGCGCCGGCTCGGCACCGATTACGTCGACCTCTACCAGCTGCACATCAACGAGCTGCCGGTGCCCGCCGCGCTCGACCTCGTCGGCACGCTGGAGGACCTGGTCGGCCAGGGCAAGATCCGCGCGTACGGCTGGAGCACCGACAACCCGGCGTCGGCGGAGGCGTTCGCGGCGGCCGGTGCGCACTGCGCCGCCATCCAGCACGACCTGTCGGTGCTGCGGGACAACGCCGCCGTCCTCGCGGTCTGCGACACCTACGATCTGGCCAGCCTCAACCGGGGGCCGCTGGCGATGGGGCTGCTCACCGGCTCGACCCGGGCGGTCGGCGCGGACGATGTGCGCGGACGGGCGCCCGAGTGGCTCCAGTGGTTCACCGACGGCCGGCCGACGCCGAGCTGGGCGGCCCGGGTGGACCAGGTGCGCGAGGCGCTGACCGCGGACGGACGCAGCCTGGCCCAGGGCGCGCTCGGCTGGTTGCTGGCCCGCAGCCCGCGTACCGTGCCGATCCCCGGCCTGCGCACGGTCGCCCAGGCCGAGGAGAACCTGGCCACGCTGACGCTCGGGCCGCTGAGCACGGAGGCGTACGCCGAGGTGGAGCGGCTGCTGGCCGACCTGCGGCCGGCCCGCGTGGCCTGACCGGTCGCGCCGCCCCGGGTGCCGTCAGCGAAAGTCGTCCGCGTGGTCGGCGGCCCACTGCCGGAACGTGCGCCCGGGGCGGCCGGTCACCTGCTCGACGTCCGGGGCCACCCAGGCGTTGCCGTCGGGATGCTGCCCCATCTCCAGGAACCACTCGATCACCTCGGCGGGATAGAGGTCCCTCCAGTGCTCGCGGGCCTGGTCCGGGGTTAGCTCGTCGAACCGCACCGGCCGCCCGATGGCGTCGCCGATCATCCGCACCGCGTCGCGGCGGCGCACCGGCTCCGGGCCGGTCGGCTGGTACACCCGCCCGGCGTGGCCCTCCTCGGTGAGCGCGGCCAGGATGACCTCGGCGATGTCCGCCTCGTGGACCAGCGCGCTGTTCCAGTCCCCGAACGGCGCCCGGACCACCCCCTCGGCCCGGATGCCGGCCGCCCAGTCCCGGGTGTTGGCCATGAACTCGCCTGGGAAGACGTGCGTCCAGTCCAGGCCCGAGTTTTCGATGGCGCGGTGCAGGGGCCGGTGCGGCGCCTCGATGGGGTCGTCGTCCGCCCGGCTCGGGTCGTTGTGGCCGAGGTGGGTGATCCGCCGGACACCGGCCTGCCGGGCCAACTCCAGGATTTCCGGGCCGGTGGTCAGCGGCCCGTACCCGTCCATCGCCACCAGATGCATGCGGGTCACGCCGCGCAGCGCCGGGGCGAGCGTGTGCGGCCGGGCGAAGTCGCCCGCCAGCACCTCCACCTCGCGGGGCAGGGCGGCGGCCGCCGGAGACGCGGGATCACGGGTCAGTGCGCGTACCTCGTGGTTGGCGGCCAGCAACTGCCGGACCAGGCTGCCTCCGACGGTCCCGGTCGCTCCGGTCACCAGGATCGGCATGGTTCCTCCTCAGGGGTCGGCCCCACCGCGGGCAGGGAGCGCCACACCCGCCATTCGGGGGCGCACTCGGATGGCTCATCGTCAGCCAGATCGACGCCGGAAGCAATTGCGAACAACGTATTCACGTTCGCTCTGACCTGCGAAAACACGACGGCCGCAGAATGCGCGGCGCAGCCTTTTTCGGCGCCTGGACCCCTCGCTGACCTGCTATCTCCTCGACCTTGGCTGAATCCGCGCAGATTTCTTCGCCGGGGGCGCTCCGCGTCGGTGACGTCGACCGTCCCGCGCATCCACCGGCGGCGTTCTGGGCGAAGATGGGGGTATGCGGATCCTCATGGCCGGCGCGTCCGGCTTCCTCGGCACCCGGCTGAGCGACCGGCTCACCGCCGACAGGCACCAGGTCACCCGGCTGGTCCGCCGGGAGCCGCGTAACGGGCGGGAACAGCGGTGGGACCCGGCGGCGGCGCAGCTCGACCCGGCCGTGGTCGCCGGGTCGGACGCGGTGGTCAACCTGGCCGGCGCCGGCGTCGGCGACAAGCGCTGGGACGAGGCCTACCAGCGGTTGATCCGCACCAGCCGGGTGGACAGCACCACCACGCTGGCGACGGCGATCGCCGGGCTGCCGGCCGCCGACCGGCCCCGGGTGCTGCTGAACTCCTCGGCGGTCGGCTGGTACGGCAACACCGGCGACCGTGTGGTGGAGGAGGACGCGCCGGCCGGGGAGGGCTTCCTGGCCGACGTCTGCCGGGTGTGGGAGGCCGCGACCCGGCCGGCCGAGGACGCCGGGGTACGCGTGGTGCGGCTGCGTACCGGCCTGCCGCTGCACCGCGACGGCGGACTGCTCAAGCCGCAGCTCTTGCCGTTCAAGCTTGGCATCGCCGGCCGGCTGGGCAGCGGCCGGCAGTGGCTGCCGTGGATCTCGATGGAGGACTGGCTCGGCGCGGTCCGGTTCCTGCTGGGCCGCGACGACCTCGCCGGCCCGGTCAACGTGGTGGGGCCGCAGCCGGTCACCAACGCCGAGTTCACCCGGGAGCTGGCTCGGCAGCTGCACCGCCCGGCGATCATCCCGATTCCCGCGCTGGCGCTCAAGGTGGCCCTCGGCGGCTTCGCCCACGAGGCCCTGACCAGCACCCGCGTCCTCCCCGGAGTGCTCACGAAGGCCGGTTTCCAGTACCACCACCCCGACCTCCCCACCGCCCTGCACGCCGCCCTGACCGCCTGACCCACCCCCGGTCCCGAGGGGTGGGGCAGGGGCGGGTCAGCAGCCGACGACCCAGTAGTTGGGGCCGGTCTGCTTGAGCGTGCTGCTGTAGAAGGTGTTGTAGAGGCCCATCCGCTGGTTGGAGCCGTTGGCGTAGGCGTAGCCGCCGGACTGGTAGGCGCGGCCGGCGGTGACGTGCGCGTAGTTGGTCGCGGTCACGCAGGTCGGGGCGGGCGGCGGAGTGGTCGTGGGCGGCGGGGTGGTGGGGTCGGTGCCGCCGCCGTTCAGGCCGAAGAAGAGCGCGTCGCGGTACGTCGAGCAGATGGTGTCCAGGAAGTACGCGGCGGTGCTGCCGCACTGGTCGGCGCCGGGACCCGGGTCGACCGGGGTGCCGTGGCCCATGCCGGAGACCCGGTAGAGGCGGACGTCGTCGTTGCCGTACACCTCGAGGCTGGTCCCGCCGGGCAGCGACGCGGTGCTGCTCGGGGTCTGCGAAACGCCGCGCACGTTGGTCCACTGGTCGCGCGACTCGGTGGCGTTCGCCGGGACGACGGTGGTGTCCGAGGTGCCGTGCCAGATCGACACCCGGGGACGCCGGCCGGTGTAGCCGGGGTAGGCGGCGCGGACCAGGTCACCCCAGGTGGCCGGGGACTTGTCCACCCCGCTGTACTGGCAGGTGCTGGTCGACGCCGGCGGCGAACAGCGGTAGGGCAGCCCGGCGATGACCGAGCCGGCGGCGAAGACGTCCGGGTAGGTGGCGAGCATGACCGCGCTCATCGCCCCGCCGGCGGAGAGCCCGGAGACGAAGACCCGGTCGGCGTCGGTGCCGTAGGCGCTCCTGGCGTGGTCGACCATCTGCTTGATCGACAGGGCCTCGCCCTGGCCGCGGCTGATGTCCCCCTCGGTGTACCAGTTGAAGCAGCTCAGCGACTGGTTGGCGCTGGACTGCTGCGCCACGATCAGGGCGAACTTCCACTGGTCGGCGTACTTCTGCCAGCCGGAGTTGGCGAAATAGCCGGCGGCGTTCTGGGTGCAGCCGTGCAGCAGCACCACCGCCGGCGCGTTGGCCGGCAGGTTGTCCGGCCGGTAGGCGTACATGGCGAGGTTGCCCGGGTTGGAGCCGAAGCTGGTGACCTGGGTGAGGGCGGCGGCCTGGGCGGGAGCGGCGAGGGTGACCAGGCCCGCGACGGCGAGCAGGAGCCCGGCGACCGCACCGGCCAGCCGGGTGGACAGGGACGAGGAGCGGCGCATGGCGGCCTCCTGAGGGGCGGACTGTGAACTGGGTCACGGTCGAATTGCCGCGACGTTACGTCCGCGCGTCCGGGGTGTGACATGGGCCACGCTCACACATTCATGATGGTCGAGGTGTGCGGCCAGTTCGGCCGCGTCCCAGCCGGATGTACGCCCGAAGGTTCCGTGTCTGACCGGCCGGTCCAGGTCCGGTTGGTAACGTCCGCTGCGTGCCCTCCTCCCCGTCCCTGGCCACCAGGCCCGCGCCCCCGCCGCGCGCCGCCCGGGACCGCCGGGCCGACCTGCTCGTCGTGCTGGTGGCGCTCGCGCTCGCCGTCTGGGTGACCAGCGGGCTGTGGCGAAACCCCAACCTGCGCACCATCACGGTCAACTCCAGCGACCAGGCGCTCTTCGAGTGGTTGCTGGCGTTCGGCGGGCACGCGGTTACCCACGGGGACAACCCGCTCTTCACCCACCTGATCAACGTCCCGGACGGGGTCAACCTCGCGGTCAACACGTCGATCACGGTGTACGCGGTGGTCTTCGCCCCGCTCACGTACCTGATCGGGCCGCCGGCGACCTTCCTCGTCATCCTGACGCTCAACCTCGCCGCCACCGCGGTGGCCTGGTACTGGCTGCTCTCCCGGCACCTGGTCCGGGGGCGACTGGCCGCGGCGGTCGGTGGCCTGTTCATCGCGTACTCCCCCGGCATGGTGTCGCACGCCAACGCCCACCTGAACTGGACCGCCGGGTGGCTGGTGCCACTGCTGGTGTGGCGACTCTTCGCGCTGCGCCGGCCCGGGCACTGGATCCGCGACGGCGTGATCCTGGGCGTGCTGGTCGCGGTGGCCTTCTCGATCGCCGCCGAAGCGCTCTTCTTCACGGCCCTCGCGCTCTGCGTGTTCCTCGCCGTCTGGGCCCTGCACCCGGCCCGGCGGGCCGAGGCCCGAGCGGCGCTGCCCAACTTCCTGCGCGGGCTCGGGGTGACCGCGGTGGTGGCCGGGGTGCTGCTCGCGTACCCGCTGTGGCTGCACTTCGCCGGGCCGCAGCGCTACCACGGCACCGGCTTCGACCCGGTGGTCCACTCCGAGGACATCGCCGCGTTCGGCGCGTTCCCGCTCCGCTCGCTGGCCGGCGAGGCCGGGCTGGGTACCGCGCTGGCACCGAATCCCACCGAGGAGAACTCGTTCTTCGGCGTTCCACTGCTGCTGCTCTCCGTGGTCTGCTTCGTCGCGCTGTGGCGGCGGGCCGACGCGGGCCGGCGGGCGACCCTCTGGGCGCTGGGCGCCACCGCGCTGATCTTCAGCGTGCTCTCCTTCGGGCCGGTCGCGAAAATCGACGATCGGCGCACCGACCTGCCCATGCCGTTCGACCTGATCGGGCAGCTGCCGGTGGTGAACGCCGCGCTGCCCGCCCGGCTGGCCCTGGTGGTCGCGCCGGTGATCGGGGTGCTCCTGGCGTACACCCTCGACCAGTTGCGCGCGGACCCTCCCCGGCACCGCTCCGCGGAGCTGGCGTGGACGCTGGGCTTCGCGGCGGCCCTGCTGCCGCTGGTGCCCACGCCGCTGCTGACCCAGGAACGGGAACCCGTGCCGCGGTTCATCACGGCCGGCACCTGGCGGCAGTACGTCTCCCCGGGCGGCGTGCTCACGCCGGTGCCGCTGACCATCGACATCTACCCCGACGGCCAGCGCTGGCAGGCGTACGCGCTCTCGCACCGGCAGGGTGAGTTCGCCATCCCGGCCGGGTTCTTCCTCGGCCCCGGCGGACCGGACGGGCGCGGCCGGATCGGCCCGGTGCCCCGCCTCTTCAGCGCGCTGATGGACCAGGCCGGCCGCACCGGACTGGTGCCGACCATCACCGACGGCACGCGCCGGGAGGTCGAGACCGACCTGCGGTACTGGCGCGTCGAGACGGTGGTGCTGCCCGACGCGGTGCACGGCGCGAAGTTCGACGTCGACGAGGAGACGGTCCGGCGTACCGCCACCGCCCTGCTGGGCGAGCCGCAACGGGTCGACGACGTGTGGGTCTGGCGCGTCCCGCCCGCCTGACCGGCGCCGCCGGGTGGCACGCCCACCGGCGGCGGCCGGCCGAGCGCGGTGAGCCGACTCACCAGGGATTCCGGCCGGTGGCGGGACTAGGCTGGACGCCGTGACCACGACGACCCCCGGCCTGACGGCCGTACGCGCCGGCCTGCTCGACTACCGGGCGGCCTGGGACGAGCAGCGCCGGCTGCACGAGTCGGTGGTGGCCGGCGAACGCGGCGACACCGTGCTGCTGCTGGAGCACCCGAGCGTGTACACCGCCGGCAAGCGCACCGAGCCGTGGGACCGGCCGACGGACGGCACCCCGGTGGTCGACGTCGACCGGGGCGGCAAGATCACCTGGCACGGGCCGGGGCAGCTCGTTGGCTACCCGATCCTGCGCCTGCCCGACCCGGTGGACGTGGTCGCCTACGTCCGCCGCACCGAGCAGTTGCTGATCGACGTCTGCGCCGAGTTCGGCCTGAGCGCCGGCCGGGTCGAGGGGCGCAGCGGGGTCTGGGTGCCGGAGGACGACCGCGGGCCGGCCCGCAAGGTCGCCGCCATCGGCATCCGGGTCGCTCGGGGCGTCACCCTGCACGGCTTCTCGATCAACTGCGACTGCGACCTGACCTCCTTCGACCGGATCGTGCCGTGCGGCATCCGCGACGCCGGGGTCACCTCGCTCACCGCCGAGCTGGGCCGCCCGGTCACCGTCGCCGACGTGCTGCCGGCGGTCGAGCGCCGACTGTCCACCCTCGTCGAGGTCTGACGAGCCGGCTGCCGCCGAGACCACCGCCGCCGACGGAAAGGCCCCCGATGACCGACGTCACCGACGTCCTGTCGACTCAGCAGCGGATCGCCGAGGACCTCAAGGTGCCGGCGGCCTTCGACGCCGCCGCCGAGATCGAACGACGCGTCGTCTTCCTCGCCGACCGGCTCGTCGACACCGGGCTGCGGACCCTGGTCCTCGGCATCAGCGGCGGCGTCGACTCCACCACCGCCGGCCGGCTCTGCCAACTGGCCGTCGAGCGGGCTCGCGACGCCGGCCACCAGGCCACCTTCGTGGCCATGCGGCTGCCGTACGGGGTGCAGGCCGACGAACACCACGCCCAGGCGGCGCTGGCCTTCATCGGGGCCGACCGGGTGCTCACCGTCGACGTCAAGCCGGCCAGCGACGCCGCGCTGGACGCGCTGGAGGCGGGCGGGCTCACCTTCCGCGACGCCGGGCAGCGGGACTTCGTGCACGGCAACATCAAGGCCCGGCAGCGGATGATCGCCCAGTACGCCGTCGCCGGGGCGACGGACGGGCTGGTCGTCGGCACCGACCACGCCGCCGAGGCGGTCACCGGCTTCTTCACCAAGCACGGCGACGGCGCGGCGGACGTCGTGCCGCTGACCGGGCTGACCAAGCGCCGGGTCCGCGCGCTGGCCGAGGCGCTGGGCGCTCCCGCCGAGCTGGTCGGCAAGGCCCCCACCGCGGACCTGGAGACCCTCGCCCCGGGCCGGCTCGACGAGGACGCCCTCGGCCTGACGTACGCGCAGATCGACGACTACCTGGAGGGGCGGCCGGTCCCCGCGGAGGTCGAGGAGAAGCTGGTGGCCCGCTACCGCGCCACCGACCACAAGCGCCAGCTCCCGCTCGCGCCCGAGGTGTAAGGAAGGGCCCCCTGTTAACGCGTGCGGTAGAGCAGGGGCCCCTTGCTAACCGGGACGTGTTAAGAAGGGGCCCCTGCTTGAGGCACTACGGGGTGAGGCGGTGCAGGTCGCGCGGGAAGGCGGTGACCTCCCGGACGTTGGCCGCGCCGACCAGCCGGGCCACGAAGCGTTCCAGACCGATGGCGAATCCGCCGTGCGGCGGCATGCCGTGTTGGAACGCGTCGAGGTAACCGGCGTACGGCTCGACCGGCTCCCCGCGCGCGGCGAGCGCGGCCAGGTAGTCGGCGTGCCGGTGCAGCCGCTGCCCGCCGGTGACCAGCTCCAGCCCTCGGAAGAGCAGGTCGAACCCGTTGGAGTACGCCGGCCGGGCCGGGTCCGGGTGGGTGTAGAAGGGCCGCTTCGCCATCGGGTAGCCGGTGACGAAGAGGAATTCGGAGCCGTGCTCGGCCCGCGCCCACTCCCCCAGCGCCCGCTCGTGGGCGGGGGCGAGGTCCGGCTCGTCGGCAGGCGCCCCGGCGATCTTCAGCGCCTCGGTGAAGTGCACGGCGGGGATCTCCGTGGGTACCTCCGGCGCGGTCACGCCGAGGGTGGCCAGCGCCGCGCCGGCCCGCCCGGTCACGCTGTCGAGCATCCCGGCCAGCGTGTCGCGCAGCACCCGCATCACGTCGCTGTGGTCGGCCACGAAGCCCAGCTCGGCGTCGAGCGAGGTGTATTGCGCCAGGTGCCGGACGGTGTCGTGCGGCTCGGCCCGGAAGACCGGCCCGACCTCGTAGACCCGTTCGAAGACGCCGACCATCAGCTGCTTGTAGAACTGCGGCGACTGGGCCAGGTACGCGGGCCGGCCGAACCAGTCCAGCCCGAACACGTTCGCCCCGCTCTCGGTGGACGAGCCGACCACCTTCGGGGTGTGGATCTCCACGAAGTCCCGGGCGTCGAGCGCGGCGCGGAACCCGGCGACCGCGGCCGCCGAGACGCGCAGCGCGGCCGACCGGGTGGGGTGGCGCAGCGCGACCGGCGCGTGGTCGAGCTGGGTGGGCAGGCTGGCGGTGAGCGCCGGCCGGTACAGGTCGAACGGCGGCGGCACGGCGGGCGGGCCGAGCGGACGTACCGTCGGGTCGGTGAGCTCGACCCCGGCGGGCGCCGTCGCGTTCGCCACCGGGGTGCCGACCACCTCGACGACGGTCTCCTCGGGCAGCGCCTCGACCTGGGCGCGGACGGCAGGGTCGGTGACCACCACCTGGGTGAAGCCGGCGGCGTCGCGGACGATGAGGAAGGCCACCGACTTGAGCAGCCGGCGGCGGTGCACCCACCCGGCGACCCGCACGGGGGCGCCGACATGGTGGATGAGCTGGTGGGAGAGGACGCGTTGCACGGTGGCTACCTCCTTGATCATCGCAACGCGAGCCCAGGGAGGTGTGGGCGAGCGGGAACCTCGCGGTGCCACCACACCTTCGCCCCCGCGAGCGGGGGCCTCGTTCGTCGCCTGATGACCGGGGCCAGCCGGGCGGGCTCTACTGGGCCGCGAGGCGTTAACAGGGGGCCCTTCCTCTACCAGAGGCGGTAAGAAGGTGCCCTTCCTTACCCGCGGCCGTTCTTCCCGCAGCTCAGGAGGGTCTTCACGCGCCGGCGCCAGACCGCCTCTCAGCACCGGCGGCTCTCTGCACTGGCGAGGTCGGCGCGCTACTCGGCTCCGTCATCGCTGTTGCCGGGAACCGTAGCACCGGCCGGCGGCGAATGTAACGCCGGTTTTCAGCACACGGGTGGCGGGCGTCACAAGCGCTGGGGCGTGACGCCGGTCGCCCGACGCACATTGACGGCCGCCGTCGGGCGTAGGCTCGGTTTTGTGACGATCGAGCACTCCGCGCCGACGACCGGCCAGGCAGCGCGTACCGCGACGGCAGCCCCCGAGGGGCGGCGCCTGCTGCGGATCGAGGCGCGCAACGCCGAGACGCCGATCGAGCGCAAACCGCCGTGGATCAAGGTCAAGGCCAAGATGGGGCCGGAGTACACCCAGCTGCGCGGGCTCGTCTCGCGCGAGGGGCTGCACACCGTCTGCCAGGAGGCCGGCTGCCCCAACATCTACGAGTGCTGGGAGGACCGGGAGGCGACCTTCCTCATCGGTGGCGACCAGTGCACCCGGCGCTGCGACTTCTGTCAGATCGACACGGGCAAGCCCGCCGAGTTCGACGCCGACGAGCCGCGCCGCGTGGCCGAGTCGGTGGTCTCGATGGGGCTGCGCTACGCCACCATCACCGGCGTCGCCCGTGACGACCTGCCCGACGGGGGCGCCTGGCTGTACGCCGAGACCGTCCGGCAGATCCACGCCCTCCAGCCCGGCTGCGGCGTCGAGCTGCTCATCCCGGACTTCAACGCCGTCCCCGAGCAGCTCGCCGAGGTCTTCGGCTCGCGCCCGGAGGTGCTGGCGCACAACGTGGAGACGGTGCCGCGCATCTTCAAGCGCATCCGGCCGGCGTTCCGCTACGAGCGCTCGCTCGACGTGATCCGACAGGCTCGCGCCGACGGCCTGGTCACCAAGAGCAACCTCATCCTGGGCATGGGCGAGGAGCGGGCCGAGGTCTCCCAGGCGCTGCGCGACCTGCACGAGGCCGGCTGCGAGCTGATCACCATCACCCAGTACCTGCGCCCATCGCCCCGCCACCACCCGGTGACCCGCTGGGTCAAGCCGGAGGAGTTCGTGGAGCTGCGCGAGGAGGCCGAGGAGATCGGCTTCGCCGGCGTCATGAGCGGGCCGCTGGTGCGCTCGTCGTACCGGGCCGGCCGGCTCTACCGGCAGGCGCTCGACGCCCGCGCCGGGGTCGTCACCGCCGGCTGACCCCGCCGGGCCGCCGATCGGCGGGCGACGCGCCGCGTACCGGCGGGCGACGCACCGCCGGCCGGGGCACGGATGCCATGATCGGGCGATGACCACCGGGGTACGCGAGCAGCCACGCCGCGCCTGCCCGCGCCCCTGGCCGGCGCCGCGCGCGGCCGGGCTGGTCGGCTGGCTCACCGCGCTGGCCCTGCTCGCCGGGATCGGCTACCGCGTCTGGTTGCTCCGCCACGCCGCGCCGCCGACGAACAGCGACGAGGCCACCATGGGGCTGGCCGCGCTGCACATCGCCCGGGGGCAGGACTTTCCGGTCTGGTTCTACGGGCAGCAGTACATGGGCACGCTGGAGGCGTACCTGGCCGCGCCGGTCTTCGCCGTGGCCGGGCCGTCGCTGTCCGGCCTGCGCCTGCCCACCCTCGCGCTGTACGCGGTGTTCGTGCTGCTCGCCTGGCGGTTGACGCTGCGGCTGACCGGGGACCGCTGGTTCGGGCTGCTGGTGGTGGTGCTGCTCGCCCTCGGCTCGGACCGGGTGGTCAAGAACCAGCTCATCGCCGGCGGCGGCTATCCCGAGATGACCGCGGCCGGCGTGGCGCTCGCCCTGCTCGCCGTGGACCTGGCCACCGGACGGCCGGGTCGCCGGCTGCCGCGCTGGGCGGCGTGGGGCTTCCTCGCCGGGCTGATGCTCTGGGTCGACCCGCTGGTCCTGCCGTACATCGCGGCCACCGCAGCGGTGCTGGTGGCGTACCGCCGTCGGGAGCTGCGCGGCGCGGCCGGGGTGCTGCTCGGGCTGGCCGCCCTGGTCGGAGCCGCCCCGATGCTGACGTACAGCCTGTGGGCGGGCCACAACCCGCTCAGCGCGGTACTCACGGCCGGCGGTGCCGACGCGGCCGCGAGCTGGGCCGACCGGCTGCACGGCGGGCTGCTGCTCGGCCCCCCGCTCGGGATGGGTTTCTGCGCACCCGGGCAATGCGCGACCTGGCAGCTGTGGTGGGCGCTCGCCCTGCCGGTGCTGCTGGCCGTCGCCGCCGCATCCGCGTGGCGGGCGCTGCGCGCGGCACCCGACCGACGCGCCGACCTCCCGGACGGCGGCGGCCCGCTGGACGGCGGTCGCCTCGCGGACGGCGGCGGCCTCGCCAACGGCGGGCGCCTCGACGGGGGGCGGGTGGGGGCGGCGGTGCGGCTGGCCCTGGTGGTGGCCGCGGTGGCCACCCTCGGCTCGTACACGGTGAGCAGCGCCGCCGGGCGCACCCCGGTGGAGAGCTCCCGGTACCTGTCCTGCCTGCTCATCTCGCTGCCGGCGCTGCTCTGGCCGGTGTGGACGGTGGCCCGTCGCGGGCTGGGCCGCCGGCCGGCCGACGGGTCCCTGCCTTCCACCGGTGTGCCCGGCGACCGTCCGGTCGACCGGTCGGCGGTGCCCGGCAGGTGGACGGCCGGCCGGTCCCCCTTCCCCGGCGCAGAGGTGCCGGCCGCGTGGCACCGGGCCGGGTGGATGGTGGTCTGGCCCGTCGCCGTGGCGCTGCTCGTCGCCACGGTGGGCAGTGCCGGCTGTGCCACCTGGCGGGCGGCGCAGACCGCGCCGGCCGCCCGGGCCGCCGAGATGCGGCACGCGGAGCTGGTGGCCACCCTGCGCCAGCTCGGCGTCCGGCACGTCCGCGCCGGCTACTGGACCTGCAACCGGCTCACCTTCGCCAGCGCGGAGCAGGTGGTCTGCGCGGTCGTCGACGACGAGCTGAACCCGGGATTCGACCGGTATCCCGCGTACCGCCGGGAGGTGGGGCGCTCGGCGGCGCCGGCCTGGGTCGCGCCGGTCGGGTCGCCGCTGGCGGCCCGGCTCGACGACCGGCTGCGCACCGCCCCGGCCCGCCTCGACCTGGTCACCATCGACGGTTGGCGGATCTACCTCCCCCGCGTCTGACCCGCCGGACCTGCCGTCCGGGCGAGGGCGACCGCGCCGCCAGGGCAAGGGCCGGCCTCCCGCCCGGGCCCGGGATGCAGGAGGTCGGGGTGTCGCGGAGCTTGGGACGCCCCGATTTCAACGACATCGAGTCGATTATGGGCGTTGCCCGGCGATCAGGAGGGGCGGCGGGGGCCGGGCCGTCGGTCAGTGTGGGGTGGTGGGTTTGGTGAGCAGGCCGAGGCGGTGCGCGAGGGCGGCGGCCTCCCCCCGGTTGGTGACGTCCAGCTTCGCGATGATCCGCGAGACGTGCACGCTGGCCGTCTTCGGGGAGATGAACAACCGCTCGGCGATCCGGCTGTTGCTGTGCCCCTCGGCGACCAGCCGCAGCACCTCCCGTTCGCGCGAGGTCAGCAGGTCGGCGCCCGGCCCGCCCGGGGTCGCCCCACGCAGGCCGACCCGGCGGGCGAGGGTGGCCGCCGCCTCACCCAGCGGCTTCGCGCCCAACCGTCGGGCGATGTCGGCCGCCTCGGTGATCGCCGCGGCCACCTCGTCCCGCTCCCCCTCGGCGGCAGCGGCCTCGGCCAACGCCAGCAACGCCCGACCCAGCGGGTACGGCTGCCCGTCGGCCCGCCACGCGTTGACCGCGGCGCGCCAGGCCGGCAGTGCCCGAGCGCCGGGCGCGAGCAGGGCGGTGACCTGGGCGGCGTGCGCCCGCGCGGCCGGGTGCCGCGCGGGCAGGTCGGCGGCGAGCGCCGCGACGGCGGCGGCCAACTCCCGGTCGCCCACCCGGGCGGCGGTGCGCGCGGCGGCGCTGAGCAGCGGCCAGCCCTCGCGGGGTAGCTGTGGCAGGTGCTCGTCGGCCAGCGCGACGCGGGCCGCCCGGACCGCCTCCACCTTGTCGTCGGCCGCCAGCGCCGCTTCGATCCCCAGTTCGTGCAGGGGCAGCCGGTGGTTCGGCCACAGGTAGGGCCGGGTGAGGAAGGCCAGCGCCCGGTCCACCGGCTCGTCGGCGGCCGGGTGGGCGCGGGCCAGCCGCAGCCCGGCGCTCAACTGGAGCCAGTGCAGCCCGGTCACGCCGGACAGGTCGATGCGGGCGGCCTCCGCGCACACCGCCTCGGCCTCGTCCCACCGGCCCAGCGCGAGCAGCGCCTCGGCCCGGTTCGACAGCAGGTACGCCCCGGTGGAGCGGCTGATCCCCACCCGCCGCGCCTCGGCGACCCCGGCCTCGGCCGCCTCGGCGGACTCGGCGTACCGGCCCAGCGCGAAGAGCACATCCGACTGGTACACGAGGGCGATCACCAGGGCCGGCACGTCCCCGGCCGCGCGGGCGACGGACTCCGCGCGGCGCATCTCGGCCGCCCCGCGTTCGAGGTCCTGGTCGGCCCCGCAGAGCAGGGCGATCCGGGCGGGCAGCAGGGCCAGGTCCGCACCGAGCGCCGTGGCGTCCGCGCTCGCCTCGGCGGCCACCCGGGCCGCCTGCTCCGGGTCGATCTTCGCCAGGTGGCCGGCGATGTCGGCGAGCAGCCGCACCCGCTCCACCCCGGCAGGCCCGCCGGCTGCCAGCCGGTACGCCTCGCCCAGCTCGGCCCTGCCGTCGCTCTTGCCGAGCAGGGCCAGCAGCCGGCCCCGCTGGTCCAGCAGTCGGGCGGCGCGCAGCGGCTCGGCGTCGGCGTCCACCTCGGCCAGTCCGGCCCGGGTCAGGGTGATCGCCCGGCTGAAGTCTCCAGCCGTGACCGCGGCGTCGACGGTCTGCTCCAGCAGCGCCAGGTGGTCCATGCCGAGCCGGTCGGCGGCGTCGGGCACCAGCTCCCACAGCTCCAGCACCCGCTCCAGCAGCCGGCGCTGCTCGGCGTAGGCGTACCGGTCGGCGGCGGCGCAGGCCGCGGCGCGGGCGGCGACCAGGGCCCGGGGGTGGTCGTGCGCGGCGTACCAGTGGTGCGCGATCTCGGCCGGGGCTCGGCCGGCGGCGACCAGCTGGGGCTGGGCCTCGATGGCGGCGGCGTACCGGGCGTGCAGCCGGGCGTGCTCGCCGGGCAGCAGCTCGTCGTGCACAGCCTCGCGGACCAGCGCGTGCCGGAACTCGTAGTCGCCGTCCGGGTCGGCCACCACCAGCTGGGCGGCGACCGCGGCGCGCAGCGCGTCCTCCAGCTCCGCCTCGGGCAGCCCGGCCACCTCCGCGAGGAGTTGGTGGGCGAAGCGGGTGCCGCCGGCGGCGGCGATCCGCAACACGCGCTGCGCCGGGTCGGGCAGCCGGTCCACCCGGGCGAGCAGCAGGTCCCGCAGTGTCTCGGGCAGGCTGGCGCAGCCGATCGGGTCGCCGGCGGCGGCCAGCTCCTCGATGAAGAAGGGGTTGCCCTGGGTACGGTCGTGGACGTCGTCGACGGCACGGACGGTCGGCTCGGCACCGAGCAGGTCGGCGAGGATCGCCGCGGTCCCGTCGCGATCCAGTCGCCCCAGCTCGATCCGTTCGACGCCCCGGGCCCGGTCCAGCTCGGCCAGGAACGCGCGCAGCGGGTGCCCGCGCTGCAACTCGTCGGTGCGGTAGGTGCTGACCAGCAGCAGTCGGCCCGGCCGGGCGGCCCGGACCAGGAAACCGATGAGGTCGCGGGTGGAACGGTCGGCCCAGTGCAGGTCCTCGATCACCAGCACCAGTGGTTGGGCGTCGGCGAGCCGCTGGAACAGCTCGGCGACGAGGTCGAACAGGTAGCCGCGCGGGGCGTCGGTGAGCGGCGCGGCGGCGGGCCCGGCCAGCGCCGCCGGTGCCCGACCCAGCTCCGGCAGCAGTCGGGCGAACTCCGCCTCGTATCCGGCGAACACCTCGGGGCCGTCGCGGCGCAGCACGGCGCGCAGGGCGGCGGCGAACGGGGCGAAGGGCAGGCCCGCCTCGCCGAGTTCGAGGCACTGCCCGACCAGCACGCGGGCTCCGGAGTCGGTGGCGTGCCCGGCGAACTCCTCCAGCAGCCGGGTCTTGCCGACGCCGGCCTCACCGCCGACCAGGACGGTGCTGGGCTCCCCGGCCCGGGCCCGCGCCAGTGCGTTCCGCAGCCCCACGACCTCGCGCTGGCGGCCGATGAGGACAGAGCTGGCGCGACGTACGGTCACGGGACTGAGCATGCCACGACCGGGCCCGCCGCCGGCCCCGCCGATCGGTCGGTGACCGGCCGGCGGGGCCGGCATCGGAACCCCGACCGGCGGAGCCGGCAGACCAGTTCCGGCCGGCAGCGCGGCCGGCGGAGGAAGTGCGGACCCGTCGGCCGCTCGAACCGGGGCTGGGGCGGTCACCGGCGGGCGTCGCCGGTCCGGCCGGCGTGCTGCCGGCGGCCGAACCAGTCGCGGGTGCCGCGACGCGGTACGGACCGGGCGAGCCGGTCGGCCGCCGCCTCCGCGCGCAGCTCGGCGGCGTGCGTACGGTGCAGGGAGAGCAGGAAGTCTGCGTCGTTGCCGAACATGTCGGGCTCCTTCGGTGCGTTCGTCGTCATCTGCTGACCATGACTCTGCGCGCGAAGGCACCACCGGGGCATGGGTGCACCGCCTGATCTTCGGTGCCGTCCCCCTCCTTACCCCCGCGCCGTGCGGGTCCGTAGCGCCGTAAGGTACTCAGCCGGCCCGGCACACCGGCCGCGGATCAACGGGGCGGGCGGCGCCCACTAGACTCTCGGGCATGGCAAAGCCCCAGGAGAAGGTCTCGTTCGGCCAGCGGCTGAAGCAGATCGGGATGGTGTTCCAGTTCACCGCGAAGCAGGACCGGTGGTTCGCGCCGCTGCTCGCCGCCGCGGTGCTCATCCCGCTCGCTCTCACCGTGGTCGCGGTGATCCTCTGGAGCTGGATCTGGCTGCCGCTGGGCATCCTGTTCGCCGTGCTCGCGGCGCTGATCGTGCTCAACCTGCGCTCCAACAAGGCGATGATGAACGCCGCCGAGGGCCAGCCCGGTGCCGCGGCGCAGATCATGGAGAGCATGCGCGGTGACTGGCGGGTGACGCCGGCGATCAGCTCCACCACCCAGATGGACATGGTCCACCTGGTCATCGGTCGGCCGGGCGTGATCCTGCTGGCCGAGGGGAACCCGCAGCGGATCCGTGGCCTGCTCGGCCAGGAGAAGCGCCGGCTGGCCAAGGTGATCGGCTCGGCGCCACTGCACGACTACGTGATCGGGCAGGAAGAGGGCGAGCTGCCGATCCGCAAGCTGCGCACGACGCTGCTGCGGCTGCCACGCAGCCTCAGCGGCAAGGACGTCAACGCGCTCGACAAGCGACTGAAGGCGCTGACCGCCCGGCCGCAGATGCCCAAGGGCGCGATCCCGAAGAACATGCGGCCGCCGGGCGCCTTCCGCCAGTCGCGGGGTCGCTGACCCCCGCACCGTACGCCGAGAGGAGCCGGACCCCAGCGGGTCCGGCTCCTCTCGCGTTCGGGGGTCAGCGCGGGGCGTCGGTGATGACCGCCCCGGTGAGGCGGTCGTGCAGGCCGCGGCGGTGCTCATCCATGATCAGCGCCGGTACGACCAGGGCCAGCAGCAGACCGCGCAGCAGCGCCCGCAGCAGCCCGATCCGGCCGCCGTCGAACCAGGCCACGCAGCGGATCCGGGTGACGTACATGCCGGGCGTCTGGGCGAACAGACCCAGGAAGAGGCCGTACTCGACGATCAGCAGCAGCACCGGCAGCCACGCGTGTTGGATCGGCCCCCCGAAGAAGTTCGACACCAGCAGGCACAGCAGCCAGTCGATGATCAGCGCGCCGAACCGCCGGCCCAGGCTGGGTGGGGTGAAGGCGGGGTCGGTGGCGGGCGGTACCGGCGGGTGCGGATTGGTCACAGCGGTCAAGGGTATCCGCGCGGCGAACAGGCCCTTCGGGTGCGTCCTACGCAGTGCGCCAGATCGGGCCAACCGCCGCAATTGTCATTACACTGGCACAGCCGGTACGACGCTCGCGGCGGCTGAGAAGCGGTGGAGGGGCGTCGCTGACGCTCCGCGAAGGACGTAACACGGCAGAAACACCGAAGACATGGCCGGGCAACCCCCTGGCCATAGCGTCGCCAGAAGCCTAGCCACCCCGTGGACGTGCCAGGAGGACGTGTGTTCGCCAATCCCGAGGAACTGCTGCGATACCTCAAGAACGAGGACGTGAAGTTCGTCGACGTACGTTTCTGTGACCTGCCCGGCGTGATGCAGCACTTCAACATGCCGGTCGAGTCCGTCGACGACGATCTCCTCACCGAGGGCCTCGCCTTCGACGGCTCGTCGATCCGCGGCTTCCAGGCGATCCACGAGTCGGACATGCTCCTGCTCCCGGACGTCGCCACCGCCTTCATCGACCCGTTCCGGGCGCAGAAGACCCTCGCGCTGAACTTCTTCATCCACGACCCGTTCACCCGCGAGGCGTACACCCGCGACCCGCGCAACGTGGCGAAGAAGGCCGAGGCCTACCTGGCCGCCAGCGGCATCGCCGACACCGCGTACTTCGGTGCCGAGGCGGAGTTCTACATCTTCGACTCGATCCGCCACGAGACCTCGGCGCACCAGTCGTTCTACTACATCGACTCGGTCGAGGGCGCCTGGAACAGCGGCCGCGAGGAGCCGGGCGGCAACCGCGGTTACAAGACCCCGTACAAGGGTGGCTACTTCCCGGTGCCGCCGGTCGACCACTACGCCGATCTGCGCGATTCGATCGTGCGCCGGCTGGTCGACAGCGGCTTCACCGTGGAGCGTTCGCACCACGAGGTGGGCACCGCCGGCCAGTCCGAGATCAACTACAAGTTCTCAACGCTGCTGCACGCCGCCGACCAGCTCCAGCTCTTCAAGTACATCGTGAAGAACGAGGCCTGGGCCAACGGCAAGACCGCGACCTTCATGCCGAAGCCGCTCTTCGGCGACAACGGCTCCGGCATGCACACCCACCAGAGCCTGTGGCTCAACGGTGAGCCGCTCTTCTACGACGAGACCGGCTACGCGGGCCTGTCCGACATGGCCCGCTGGTACATCGGCGGCCTGCTGCACCACGCGCCGTCGCTGCTGGCCTTCACCAACCCGACGGTCAACTCGTACCGCCGCCTGGTGCCGGGCTTCGAGGCGCCGGTCAACCTGGTCTACTCGCAGCGCAACCGCTCCGCCTGCACCCGCATCCCGGTGACCGGCAGCAACCCGAAGGCCAAGCGGGTCGAGTTCCGGGTGCCGGACCCGTCCGCCAACGTCTACCTGGCCTTCTCGGCGATGATGATGGCCGGCCTGGACGGCATCAAGAGCAAGATCGAGCCGCCGACGCCGATCGACAAGGACCTGTACGACCTGCCGCCGGAGGAGTGGGGCGACGTCAAGCAGGTGCCGGGCTCGCTGTCGGCGGTGCTCGACTCGCTCGAGGCCGACCACGACTACCTGCTCGACGGCGGCGTCTTCACGCCGGACCTGATCTCCACCTGGGTGGACTGGAAGCGGGCCAACGAGGTCGACCCGGTGCGCCTGCGCCCGACCCCGCACGAGTTCGCCATGTACTTCGACTGCTGACCCCTCTCCAGCACCGGCCGGGCCGGCTCCGCGTGACGCGGAGCCGGCCCGGTCCCGTATCCCCGCCCGACCACACCTATCGCCCCCCGTTATACCTTCGCGTCCGTTATATTGTCGCGATGGACACACCCCTGCGGGAACCGACGTTCCTGATCCTCACCGCACTGGCCGGCGAGCCGCTGCACGGTTACGGGCTGATCCGCGAGGTCGCCGGCCTCTCCGACGGACGGGTCACCCTGCGGCCGGGCACCCTTTACGGCGCCCTCGACCGGCTGGTCGACGCCGGCCTGGTCGAGGTCGACCGGGAGGAGATCGTGGACGGCCGGCTGCGCCGCTACTACCACCTCTCCCCCGCGGGCGACGCGACGCTCACCGCCGAGACCGAGCGGCTGCGCCGCAACGTCGAGGCCGCCACCGCCCGACTGCGCGCCCGCACCACCCGGCCGCTCGCCCCGCGTACCGCCGGGGGGTTGGCGTGAACGACCTGGAACGGCGCTACCTGCGGCTGCTGCGCGCGTACCCCGCCGAATACCGGCGTGCTCGCGGCGCGGAGATCGTCGGGACCTACCTCGACCTGGCCGCCACGGGCCGTCGCTGGCCGTCGCCCGCGGACGCCGCCGACCTCGTGCGCGGCGGCGTCCGCCAGCGGCTGCGGGCCACCGGGGCCGCCGACCTGATCCCCGGGGTACGCCTCGCGGCGGTGCTGGCCCTGCTCACCGGGACCGCGCTCGCGGCGGTCTGGTCGGTGCTGGAGCTGCGACCCCCGGCGCCCTACTGGGGTGTCCCGGCACTCGGGCCGGTCGCCACCCTCGGCGCCGGGGTGTGGGTGGCGTGGCTGCTGCCGGCGCTCGCGCTGGCCGTCGACTCGGCCCGGTGGGCGCGACGGGCCATCGGGCTCGCGCTGCTGCTCACCGTCGCGGTGGTACCCGTCGCGGAGTTGGCCGGTCTGCCCCGACCGCCGCTGTTCACGCTGCTGCCCCAGGCCGCCCTCGGGCTGGTGGCGCTCGCCCTGCCGGACCGGCTGTCGCTGCCGGTACGGCTGGCAATGCCGCTCACGGCCGTGGGCGCTGCCGCGGCGACAGAGCTGCTCTACGCGCGGGAGGACCACTACTACTACGGCTGGACCAGCATCGAGATCATCCTCGGGATGGGCCGGAGCCTGTTGGCGGTCACGCTGCTGCTGGCGATCGGGCTGCTGGTTGTCGGCGACCGTCGGGGCGGGTGGGCCGCGCTGACCCTGCTCACCCCGATCGGTCTTCTGCTCCTGCAGGACCTGGTCCGTTCGGGGGCCGCCTACCTGCCCGTTGGGCGCAACGCGGCCTTCTCCGGCCTGGCCCTGGCGGCGACCACCGTCACGCTGCTCGGCACAGCCGCGCTCGGCGCCGCGGTGGCGTTGTCCGCACGGGCCGGCCGACGCACCATCCCGTCCTGACGGTCGGCACTCGTTGATCATGAGGTTGGCGGTGTGCTCGATCTCGAAGCGCGCCGCCAACCTCATGATCAAACACGGTCCGCGGGCCGGGGCAGGCCGGGCCGGTGCGTCAGGCGCAGGAGGAGCAGGACGATCACCAGCGCGGTCAGCACGATCGCTCCAGGGGCCTTGGCGAACCGGGCCAGGTTGGTGCCGTCGGGGAGGGTCAGGAAGGCGGCGAGGGCGGCCGGCACCACGAACCAGGTGGTCCGCGTCGCGGTGAGGGCGAGCAGCGCGAGGGGCCAGGTGGCGTACCAGGGGTGGAAGACCGGGGACAGCACCACCGTGGCGGCCAGCGCCAGCCCGGCCCCGCGCAACGCCACCCGGGGACGGTCCGCCTCGATCGTGGTCACCGGCCGGCGGACGTGGTCCGGGCCGGGCCGGCCGGCGAGACCACCCGGTCTCCGGTGCAGCGCCCGCCAGGCCCGCCACCAGAGCACCGCCAGCAGCACGGTGAGCAGCAGCAGCGCCGCCGCCCGGAGCACCGGCACCGCGTCCGGGTCCCGGCCGACCAGCGCGCCCGCGTAGTCGACCACGAAGCCGACCGCCGTCGGCGGGGAGGTCCACTGCTCGGAGTCCCCGCTGCGGGTCAGCCCGCCCACCCAGCCCAGCCCGAGACCGGAAAGCGCCGACATGGCCAGCAGCGCGGCAAGCACCCCGCCGGCCAGCCAGCCACCGTCGCGCAGCAGCGCCCGGACGGTGTGCCGGCCCCGCACCGCGGCCAGGGCGGCGAACGGCAGCACCACCACGGCGCTCGCCTTCACGCTCACCGCCAGCCCGAGCAGCAGCCCGGCGACCAGCAGTGGCAGCGCCCGGCCCGGCCGGCGGACCACCACCAGCAGGCCCGCCAGCAGCAGGCCCAGCATCACCGCGTCGTTGTGCGCCCCGGCCAGCAGGTGCACCCCGACCAGCGGGCCGGCCAGCGCCAGCCAGGCCGCCCGCCGGGTCGGGACCCCGGCGGCGCGGGCCAGCCCGGGCAGGCAGAACGCGGCCAGCAGCAGCCCGGCCACGGCACACGACCGCAGCACCACGATGGTGCCGGTGAGCCCGCCGCCCACTGTCACCGCGAGCGCGGCGAGCAGCACGAAGAACGGGCCGTACGGTGCCGGGGTGTCCCGCCAGATCGGCGCCACGGCGTCCACCCAGGGGCAGCCGGCCGCCGCGACCCCCACCGCGTACGGGTCGGCGCCGTGCGTGTACGACCAGCCCTGGCAGGCGTACGAGTAGACGTCCCGACTGCCCAGCGGCGGCGCGACGAGCAGCGGCAGCGCCCACAGTCCCGCCGTCGCGTACGCCCACCGGGTCGACGGCGTGCCCCGGCGCAGCGACCACCACGCCCCGACCAGCAGCGCGGTGCCGACCAGCCAGCAGGCGAGCGTCCAGGGCCCGGCCGGGGTGCGCCAGATCGACGCGGGCGTCACGCCCAGCGGGGCGTCGGGCAGCGCGCCGCCGAGGTGGGCGGCCACGGCGAGCAGGACCGCCCCGGCGAGCCCGGCGTAGCGGGCGGCACGCGCTGCGGGCGGGGTGCCGATGGCCGGGGCGGGTGCGGCGCCGGGATCACTCACCGGCGCACCTTCCCTCAGTCGGCGGCGACCGGCTTCCGGGCCGCCCGAGCCGACCGTACCAACCGCACGATCAGCACGATCAGCAACAGCGTCATCAGCGGCGCCCCGACCGTCTTGGTGTACTTGGCCAGCCCGGTGCCGTCCGGTAGCACCAGGAACGACGAGACCAGGGCGACCACGGTGAACCAGCCGGTCCGCCGGGCGGTCGCCGCCAGCACGGCCAGCGGCCAGATCCAGTACCAGGGGTGGAACAGCGGGGCGAGGGCGACCGTGGCGGCGAGCGCCAGCCCGGCGTGCCAGAGCGGGTCCCGGGTCCGGGCCCGCCACCAGAGCCAGACCAGCAGCAGCGCGAGCACGGCCATGCCGATGCCCCGGGTGACCGGCAGCGCGTCGACGTGCCCGCCGAACGGCAGCGCCAGGTAGCCGATCGTCTGCGCGATAGCCGTGGTCGGCGAGGTCCAGGCGATCACCAGGCCGCCCTGCTCCAGCCCGCTGATCCAGCCGAAGTTCAGCCCAGCGGCGAAGGTCACCGCCACGGTCACGCCGACCGCGCCGCCGACCACCCAGCCGCCGTGGCGGAGCAGGGCCCGGATCGAGAAACCGCCGACGATCGCGGCGAGCGCGGCGAACGGCACCACGACCAGCGCGGTGACCTTGAACGACGCGGCCAGACCGAGCAGCACACCCCCGGCCAGCAGCGGGCCGGGACGGCCCGGCGCGGACGCCACCACGGCCAGGCCGGCGACGAGCAGGCCGACCATCAGCGCGTCGTTGTGCGCCCCGGAGGCCAGGTGCACGGCGACCAGCGGGCAGGCAAGCGTCAGCCAGACCGCCCGCGCGGCGGGTACGCCGGCGCGGCGGGCCAGCACCGGCAGGCAGGCCGCGGTGAGCGCCACCCCGGCCACCGCCGTCAACCGGAACAGCACGACGGCCCCGGTCAGCGAGCCGGTGGCCTTGACCACGGCGCCGGAGAGCACCACGAACAGCGGCCCGTACGGCGCCGGGGTGTCCCGCCAGATGTAGGAGATGGTGTCCAGCCACGGGCAGGGCAGCGTGGAGACGCCCTGCTCGTACGGGTTGATCCCGGCGGCGTAGCTGGCGCCCTGGCAGGCGTACGCGTAGACGTCCCGGCTGCCCAGCGGCGGCGCCAGCAGCAGCGGCAGCAGCCACAGGCCGACGGTGACCAGCGCCCACCGGGTGGACGGCACCCTGTCGCGCAGCGTCCACCAGGCGCCGGCCAGCAGCGTGGTGCCGACCAGCCAGGCGGCGAGCACCAGCGGCCCGTGGGGGCCCTGCCAGATGCTGACCGGGGTGGGCCGCAGGGGCGAGCCGGGCATGGCGCCACCGAGGAAGGCGGCGACGGCGAGCAGCACGGAACCCGCCAGTCCGGACCAGCGCGCGAGGTGGTGAGGCACGTCGGACATGCTGCCAGTACGGTGGTCGCGGTACGGAGGTGGGCATGCGGCGCAGTCGGGTGGTGGCGATGGCCGCCGGTTCCGCCGCCGTGCTCGGCGCCGTCTGGCTGGCCCTGCCGCTGATGGGGTCGGACCTCGCGGCGCAGGTGGCCCGGGCGGACTTCTTCGCCGCCCACGGGCCCACCCCGGTGGACCTGCGCTGGTACGCCGGCGTGCAGCAGTTCGGCTACAGCCTGGTGTCCCAGCCGGTGATGGCGCTGCTCGGTGTGCGGGTGACCGGGGCGTTGGCCCTGGTGGCGGCGGCCACCGCGCTGGCCGCGCTGCTGGTCCGCACCGGGATGCCGCGACCGCTGCTCGGCAGCCTGGTCGGGGTGGTCACCATCGCCGGCAATCTGGTCTCCGGCCGGGTCACCTACGGCCTCGGCGTTGCGTTCGGGCTGGCCGCGTTGCTCGCCCTCACCCTCGGGCCGACCGGTCCGCCCTCCGCGGCCGAGAGCCCGGACGCCCGGCCGGCCGGGCGGCGCGGCCCGGTCCCGGGCGCGGCGACGCGTCTCGGGCTCGCCGCCGCCGGCGCGCTGCTGGCCTCGGCGACCAGCCCGGTGGCCGGCCTCTTCGTCGGCCTGGCCGGCGCCGCGCTGCTGCTCACCCGCCGGTACGCCGACGGCCTGGCGCTCGGCGTCGCGGCGGCCGTCCCGCTGGGCGCGACGGCGCTGTTCTTCGGCGACGGCGGTTGGATGAACATCAGCCGCACCGACACGCTGCGCGCGGCGCTGACCAGCCTGCTGGTGGCCGCGCTGGTGGCGTACCGGCCGGTGCGGGTGGGCGCGCTGCTGTCCGCTGCCGGGGTGGTGGCCGCCGCGCTGGTGCACACCCCGGTGGGGCTGAACGCGACCCGGCTGGTGGTGATGTTCGCGCTGCCGGTGCTGGCCGCCGCCGCCCGCCCACCGGCCTGGCTGTCGGCCCGGCTGGGCCGCCGCGCGAGGCCGGACGGCGGCGCGGCGACGGGGTCCCGACGGGGTCGGGTGCTGGCCGGCGTCGGGCTGGCCGCGCTGCTGGTGGGGGTCTGCGCCTGGCAGCCGCCGGTGGTCCCCGCCGACCTGCGCAGCATCGGCGACCCGACCAGCTCACCCGGCTACCACGCGCCGCTGCGGTCGTTCCTGGCCGGGCAGCGGCTCACTGGTCGGGTGGAGGTGCCGCCGACCCGCAACTACTGGGAGGCGGCCCGCCTCGGCGAGGTGCCGCTGGCCCGGGGCTGGCTGCGGCAGGCCGACATCGACCGCAACCCGCTGTTCTTCACCACCGTGCCCGGTGCGGCCGGCACCGGCGTACCGCTGACCGCGGCCAGCTACCGCAACTGGCTGGCGGAGAACGCGGTGCAGTACGTGGCGGTGCCGGACGCCCCGCTGTCCTGGGTGGGGCGGGCGGAGGCGGAGCTGGTCGAGGGTGGGCTGCCCTACCTCACCCCGGTCTGGTCCGGCCCGCACTGGCGGGTGTGGGCGGTCGCCGACCCGACGCCGCTCGTCGGTGCCCCCGCCGAGCTGGTCCGCGCCGACGGCGCGTCGGTGACCTTCCGCAGCCCGACCGCCGCGACCGTGGCGGTCCGCATCCGGCACAGCCGCTGGCTCTCCGCCTCGGGCGGCGCCACGGTCACCGCCGCGGGCGACTGGATCACGGTCACCGTCCCCCGACCGGGCGAGTACACCGTCGGCAGCTGACGCCCGTCGGTTAGGAAGGGCCCCTTCCTAACCGACGGGCGTTAAGAAGGGGCCCTTCCTTACGCTTCCAACACCCGTTGCATGGCCGCCCGGGAGCGGCGGCCGGTGCGCAGGTACTCGTCGAGGAACTCCCCCGGATCGTCGCGGCCGAGCAGCCGGGCCACACCCGCCAGCTCCACGCCGTGCCGGGGCAACTGGTCGCCGGCCCGCCCCCGGACCAGCATCAGCGCGTTGCGGACCTGCGCGGCCAGGGACCAGCCGGCGGCCATCTCGGCGGCGTCCGCCGGGTCGACCAGGCCGGCCTCCCGGGCGGCCGCGAGGGCGTCGAGGGTACGCGTGCCGCGCAGCGCCGGAACCGCGCCGGCGTGCCGGAGCTGGAGCAACTGCACCGCCCACTCCACGTCGGCCAGCCCGCCCCGGCCCAGCTTGGTGTGGGTGGCCGGGTCGGCGCCCCGGGGCAGCCGCTCGTTCTCCACCCGGGCCTTGATCCGGCGGATCTCGACGATCTGCTCGCGGGTCAGCCCCCCGTCGGGGTAACGCACCGGGTCGACCATCGCGTCGAACTCGGCGCCCAGGTCGGCGTCCCCGCAGACGAACCGGGCACGCAGCAGGGCCTGCGCCTCCCACACCCGCGACCAGCGGGCGTAGTACTGCGCGTAGGCGGCGAGGCTGCGCACCAGCGGGCCCTGCCGGCCCTCCGGGCGCAGGTCGGCGTCGACGCCGAGGGGCGGATCGGGAGCCGGCATGCCGAGCAGCCGGCGCAGTTCCTCGGCGATCGCGTGCGCCGCCGTGGCGGCGGCGTCGCCCGTCCCGGCCGGAGCGTCGTAGACGAAGAGGACGTCGGCGTCGGAGAGGTAGTTCGACTCGTACCCGCCGAGCCGGCCCATCCCGATCACAGCGAACCGCAGCCCGGGCGGCCCGGGGTGGGTGGCCCGCGCGGCGTGCAGCGCGGCGGCCAGGGTGGCGTCGGCGACGTCGGCGAGCGCGGTGCCGACCGCGGTGACGTCGGACAGGCCGGGGATCCGCCGCCCCTCGCCGTCGGGCCGGGTGGGGGTGGGCGCGAGGGAACCGGCCCGGCAGAGCACGTCGGCGCAGGCCACCCGGACCAGCTCCCGGCGGCGCAGCGCGCGTACCGCCCGGGTCGCCTCGACCGGGTCGTCGTGGCGGGCCGCCGCCGCCAGGAATCCCTCCCGCAACACCTCGCGGGGGCGCGGGACCAGCTCGTTCTCCTCGGCCAGCAGCCGCAGCGCCTCCGGGTCACGGGCCAGCAGGTCGGCCGCGTACCGGGAGGAGGAGAGCACCCGGGCCAGCCGCCGGGCCACCGGCCCACCGTCGCGCAGCAGCCGCAGGTACCAAGGGGTGCTGCCCAGCTTGTCGGAGACCTGCCGGTAGTTGAGCAGCCCCCGGTCCGGCTCCGGCGCGTCGGCGAACTCGCTGAGCAGCACCGGCAGCAGGGTGCGCTGGATGGCGGCGGTGCGGCTCACCCCGCCGGTGAGGGCCTGGAGGTGACGCAGCGCCCCGGCCGGGTCGGCGAAGCCGAGGATCTCCAGACGGTGCCGGGCCGCCTCCGGCGTCAGCCGCAGCCCGTCGGCCGGCACCCGGGCCACCGACTCCAGCAGCGGCCGGTAGAGCAGCTTGGCGTGCAGACGGCGTACCTCGGTGGCGTGGGTGACCCACTCGGCCCGGAAGCTCTCCACGGCGCTGCGGCCCGGCGTGGCCGTGTAGTCCAGCGCGGCGGCGAGCCAGCGCAGCGCGGCCGGCTCGGTCGGCACGGTGTGGGTGCGGCGCAGGCCCTGCAACTGGAGCCGGTGCTCGACGCCGCGCAGGAAGCGGTAGCCGCGCAGCAGCGCCTCGCCGTCGGCGCGGCCCACGTAGCCGCCGGCGACCAGGGCGCGCAGCGCCGGGATGGTGCCGGGCACCCGCAGCGACTCGTCGACGCGACCGTGCACCAGTTGCAGCAGCTGCACCGCGAACTCGATGTCGCGCAGCCCGCCCGGACCGCGCTTGATCTCGCGCTCCAGCTCCCGGGGCGGGATGTTGTCGATGATCCGCCGGCGCATGGCGCGGACGTCCTCGACCGCCTCGGGTCGTTCGGCGGCCCGCCAGACCAGCGGGGCGAGCTGGTCGATCCACTCCCGGGCCAGCGGCAGGTCGCCGGCGGCCGGACGGGCCTTGAGCAGCGCCTGAAACTCCCAGGTGCGCGCCCACCGCCGGTAGTAGGCCAGGTGGCTGGCGAGGGTCCGGACCAGCGGGCCCCGGCTGCCCTCCGGGCGCAGCGCGGCGTCGACCGGCCAGGCGACCAGCCCACAGACGTGGATCAGCCGGGTGGCCACGGCGGTGGCCGCGGGAAGGTCGTCGTCCTCGGCCGCCACGAAGATCACGTCCACGTCCGAGACGTAGTTGAGCTCGTCACCGCCGGACTTGCCCATCGCCACCACGGCCAGCCGGGGTCGGGCGGTGCCCTCCGGCAGCTCACCGACGGCGATCTCGTACGCCGCGTCCAGCGTCGCGTCGGCCAGCGCGGAGAGCGCGGCCATGGTCTGCTCCAGGCCGCGCCCGCCGGTCAGGTCGGCCGCCGCGATCCGCAGCAGTGCCAGCCGGTACGCCGCGCGCAGCACCGCGACCGGGTTACCGTCGCCGGCCGGCTCCAGCCGTCCCTCGGCGGGCGGAGCGAGCCCGTCCGGGGCGGTGCGCAACGCCGACCAGTGCGACGGGTGGGCCACCAGGTGGTCGCCGAGCGCCGACGAGGCGCCGAGCACCGCGACCAGCCGCCGGCGCAGCCCGGGATCGGCGTGCAGCGCGTCGAGCAACGCCGAGCCGACACCGGCGGTGTCCTGGGCCTGCGGGCCGGGCCTGGCCTGGACTCCCGGGGCCGGCGTGCCGTGGCCGTTGCCCCGGCGTTCGGCCTCGACGATGCGGTGCAGCTGGCGCAGCGCCAGGTCGGGGTCGGCGGCCCGGGACAGCGCGGCGAGCAGCTCACCGGCCCGCTCGTCGACCGGCTCCTGCTCGTCCGGCCGCCACAGGCGAAGCCCGTCCGGGCCGAGCAGGTCGGCGGCGCGGGCCCCGCCGTCGCCGTCGGCGGTGCCGAAGCCGTACCGGGCCAACCGGCCCGGAGCCCTGGTCGGCCTGCTCATCCGTGCCCGAGCAGCGGCAGGTCACGGCGTACGGCGCTGTCGTCCAGCTCGCCCAGCGCCAGCGCGGCGAACCGGGCGGCGAACGGCTGCCAGACCTCCTCGACGTCGACCATCACCGAGTCGCAGGCGGCGACCACCAGCTCCGGGTCGTTGCCCAGCTCGGCGAGCTGCGTCGAGTCGGCGGCCCACTCGGCGATCATGGCGGTGTCGCACTCGATGTGGAACTGCAACCCCCAGGCCCGGTCGCCCAGGCGGAACGCCTGGTGCGGGTAGCGGGTGGAGGCGGCCAGCAGGGTGGCGCCCCGGGGCAGCTCGGTGATCTCGTCGGAGTGCCACTGGAGCACGTCCGGGATCAACGGCACGTACCGGAACAGCGGGTCGTACCCGGCGGCGTCGCGCCGGCCGACCACCGCGGGGCCGATCTCCGGCCCGGACGGGCTCCGCTCGACCAGCCCGGCGTGCGCGCTGGCGAGCAGTTGCGCGCCCAGGCAGATGGCCAGGGTGGGCACCCGGTGGCGGACCGCCTTGCGCAGCAGCCCCTCCAGGGCCGGGAACCAGGGCGCACCGGGCGAGCCGTCCGGCAGCGGGTACGCCTGCTGCTCGCCGCCGAGCACCACCAGCGCCGCGTACCCCTCCAGGTCGGCGGGGAGTTCGTCGCCGGCGTGCGGCCGGACCACCCACAGTTCCAGACCGGCCTCGGTCAGCCACTCGCCGAGTCGGCGCAGGTCGTCGGTCGGGTCGTTCTCGATCACCAGCGCGGTTGCCACACGTCGAGGCTAGCGGGTCGCTCCCCGAGCGCCGAACGCAAGGAAGGGCCCCTTGTTAACGCCTCCGGTAGAGCAGGGGCCCCCGGTTAACGCCGTTCGGCGGACGGCACCCAAGGGTCGGTAGGGTCGTTGATCGTGATCACCCATGACTCCACCGCCGTCCGTCCGCCCGTGCTGCGCCCCGGTGACACGGTGATGCTGGTGTCGCCGTCCGGGCCGACCTCTCCGGAGCGGGTGGCCCGCGGGGTGGAACTGCTCACCGGGTGGGGCCTGCGCCCGGTGCCGGCGCCGCACGCGTACGCCCGGCAGGGTTACCTGGCCGGCGCGGACGAACTGCGCGCCGCGGACCTGAACGCGGCGTTCGCCGACCCGCAGGTACGCGGCGTGATCTGCACCCGCGGCGGCTACGGCGCCCAGCGGGTGGTCGACGCGATCGACATGGACGCGGTACGCCGCGACCCGAAGGTGGTGGCCGGCTTCTCCGACATCACCGCGTTGCAGTTCGCGCTCTGGCGGGGCGCCCGGCTGGCCGGCGTGCACGGCCCGGGCGCCGCCTGGCGGGACGAACGCACCCCCCTGCGCTCGGCCGAGTCGCTGCACGCCGCGCTGATGACCACCGAGCCGGTGACGGTCACCGCCGTGCCCGAGGAGGACACCTTCGCGGTACGCGTCGCGGGCCGGGCCACCGGGCCGCTGCTCGGCGGCAACCTGTGCCTGATCGCCGCGTCGGCCGGCACACCGGACCTGCCCGACCTCACCGGGGCGGTGCTGCTGATCGAGGACGTGCAGGAGCCGCCGTACAAGGTCGACCGGATGCTCACCCAGCTCCGCCGGGCCGGCGCGCTGGACCGCCTGGCCGGGGTGGCGGTGGGCCAGTTCACCGACTGCGCCGACGGCTGGGACACCACCATCGTCGACGTGCTCACCGAGCGCCTCGGCGACCTCGGCGTACCGGTGCTGGGCGGTCTGCCGATCGGGCACGGCCCCGGCCAGCTCACCGTCCCGGTCGGCACCGAGGCCACCCTCGACACCGACACCGGCACCCTCACCGTGGCGCCGGCGGTCCGCTGACCCGATCCGCACCACCCGGCCGCGCCGATGCACCCGGTTCGTCCGGACCGCCGACGCAAATTGCCAGCCGGCGGACAGGTTCCGCACGGCTTTCCCCCAGCCCGGCTGGTCACCGTCGGTGACGACAACCAGCACCCAGCAGTTGGAGGAGACAGCATGTCCCGCACGATCAGGAAGAAGCACCTGCTCGCCGGCCTGGCGACCGCCGGCGTCCTCGGCGTGGGCATCGCGGCCCCGACGATGGCCTTCGCCGCCGACAGCGCCACGCCGACGCCGAGCGCCAGCAGCACCGCCAACGGCCAGGGCTCCGCGAAGGCCGACCGGCAGGGCGAGTTCGCCGAGGCGCTCGCCAAGGAACTGGGCGTCCCCACCGACAAGGTGACCGCCGCGCTGGAGAAGGTCCGCGAGCAGCGGAAGGCCGACCGACCGCAGCGTCCGTCCGCCGCCGATCGTCAGGCCGCGCTCAAGGAGCGGCTGGACCAGGCCGTCAAGGACGGCAAGCTCACCCAGGAGCAGGCCGACGCCATCACCAGGGCCGTCGAGGCCGGCGTCTTCCCGGGACCGGGCGGCCACGGTGGTCGCGGCGGCCACGGCCCGGCCGGGGGTACGACCGGCAGGTGACCTCCGGCGGCCCCGCCCACCAGGGCGGGGCCGCCGGCGGTCCGATGCCGTCACTCGGCCACGGGGCCACCCTCGGCAGGCAGGTCGACCGGATGCAGTACCAGCGGGCGCAGCCGTCGCGTGAGGTCCGGCCGTCGCGCGCCGTAGCGACGGTCGAACCGGGCAAACTCGGATGCCCAGATCTGTGGCGCCGCCAGGTGCAGGTCGTGCAGGCGGAGCACCACCTCCGCGGCTGCCTCGTCCAGCCAGTCCTCAGCCAGCACCTGCGCGTCGTAGAGGAGGTCGAGCGCCTCGGCGAGCCGCACGTCGGCCGCGTCGCCGTTGCCCAGGACCCGGCGCACGCAGCGCAGCAGGGCGGCGGACACCTCCCGGTCCTCCAGCAGGTCGATGTAGCAGGCGAGCATCGCCGCGACGACCACGTCGGCGGATGCCTCTGTATCCGCCGCGATCCGGTCGAGCAGGAGCCGGAGGAACGCGGCCCGGTCCCAGTCGGGAATCAGACCCTTCAGCTCGTTCAGCAGTCGCACACAGCGGAGGTAGACGGTCGTCCGCTCCTGCTGTGTCGCCGGACGCAACGGCAGGAGCCAGGCGTCGACCAGCGCGTGAGCCGCCGAAGGGACGATGGCGTCCCCCACGTGGTGGAAGGCGGCGAGCGCCGTCGCCAGCCTGTCGAACATCGGCTCCAGGGCGTGTACGACGACGGCGGTGTCGGAGTCACAGGTCAGGTGGGCGGTGCGTCGCAGTCTGGCGAACATCTCACGCGGCAGCCCGTGGGCCGCCCCGGCCGGCGACGGCAGCCCGAGGGACCACAGCACGTCCATGCGGGGCGGTGCCGCGAGCCTGTCGTCCCACCAGATCCGCACGTCCCGGTCCGCGCCGGCACCGAGGCGTTCCAGCGCCAGCAGGTCGCCGAGGCTGTCCCATTCCTCGGAGTCGAGCTGGGACCGCCACAGCCCCACCTGCGCGCGCCACTCGTCGACCGGGTCGACGGCCTCCGGAAAGAGCGTGCGCCCGGTCACCGAACCGCCGCCGGCCAGGGTGAGGAGCAGCAGGTTGGCGCCGTAGACGGCGCACAGCGCGGTTGTCCGCAGCCGACGTGGGCGGTAGCCGTCGAACCGCCGCGCCGCCGCGGCGTACGGGAGGGCCCGGAACAGCCGCAGCAGCAGGTCCCGCCACGCGGCCCGGTGCGCCGCGTCCTGCCCGGCCAGCCGCTCGCGGAGGAAGGCGAGCACGGTGCTCCGGGTGCTCAACGCCGCGTACGACAGCAGGGCGGGCAGGTCGTCGTCGACCGGCCCGCCACCCCAGGACACACTCGCGGCGCCGTCCCGCGCGACCAGATCGTCGACGATCTGCACGGTGAACCGGGAGACCAGGTACTCGCCGAAGGTGGCGTGCAGGAACTCGTACGTCTCGCGGTGGCGCTCGTCCAGGGCTGCCCGGGACCGGTGGATGAAGAAGAACCGTCCCAGCACCACCTCCGCCGCCGCCAGCGGAGCCCGAAGCCCGGCACGCTCGCCGGCCGGCACACGAGTCAACGGCAGCGCCGCGAGGTCGGCTTCGAGTTCGGCGGTGGTGACCCACTGGGCGCGCCGGTTGAACATGGCGAAGGCGACCACGGCCAGCCGGCGCAGCTCCTCCTCGACCGCCTCGTCCACCTCCCGGTCGGGCAGGCCGTCGCGCTGCTTGACCACCTCCCGACGGGCGAAGCGGCGCAGCAACCGCTCGTAGAGCTCCCCCCGGCGCAGCTCCCCGGCCAGGCGCAGATCGTTGCCCTCCCCGTTGTAGAGCGCGAGCATCAACAGCAGCAACGGCTGCTCCGCCAGCTCACGGTGCGAGAGCACGGCCGCCCGGTCCAGCGGACGCACGCCCAGCGCCCGGAAGGCCGCGGCGTTGACCCGGTTCCAGGTCTCGATCCAGATCCCTACCCGCGCCTCGTCGAGCGGCTCCAGCCGGACCGCGATGGTGTCGGGGGGCGGCTGGGCGCGGTCGGCCACGCTGGTGCGGCTGGTCACCAGCACCGCCACCGGTCGGCCGTGGTCGGCCTCTCGACGCTGGAACGCCGCCACCCGTCGCAGATAGTCGGTCTGGCTGACGCCGGTCGCCTGGAGCAGCTCGTCGAACCCGTCGAGCAGGACCACCGGGAGAGCGTCGCCCGCCGAGCGGGCCAGCGCCGGCCAGTCGAGCCGTTCCCCGGTGTCGTTGCGGATCGCCTGCTCGATCTGGTCCTGGAGGTCGCCGGCCGCGTGGACGTCGCGCAGCACCACCCGGACCACGAGGAAGTCGGCCGGCGGCAGTTGAGCGGCGACCACGCGGGTCAGCACGGACTTGCCGGAACCCGGCTGCCCGAGCACCACCAGCGGGGCCCGGGTCGCGCCCGGCGAGGTGAGGTGGACGACCAGGGACTGCCACAGGTCGTCGCGGACCGGCTGGTCGTCCCACCAGCGCTCGTCGCTGGGCCGCGCGTCGGGGCCCAGCTCGGCGATCCGGCACAGGGGCGGCAGGTACGCCTCGCCCAGCGTCGGCACGGTGAGCCCGGCCGGCACGTCACCGGAGGAGATGATCGGTCGGCGCAGCTCGGCGGCGTACGCGGTGCCGAGCGCGGCCCGCCGCTCGTCGGGGACGCGGCCGGTGGAGAGGTCGGCCAGGGCCCGACGCAGGTCGGCGAGCCCGACCGACAGCCGACGGGCCTCCTCCCGGGTCGCCTCGTGCTCGTGCTGGCCGAGCCAGAACGACACCTCGGGGAAGTCGACGGCCAGCCGGGTCAGCAGGTCGCTGTGTCGGTCGGTCGCGGCAGCCGGCAGGTTGGCCAGCACCCGCCGCGTGTCCCGCCACTGTGTGCGGTCGAGCGCCTCGCCCACGGCCAGACCGTCCAGGAAGAGGAGGAAGGCCGCGACGAGGCCCTCGTAGTAGCCGGTGAGCGCCGACCGCAGGGCGGAGTGGGGCAGGTGCGGGCCGGGGAGCGGGGCGGCGGTGGCGAACAGCGCGGCGGCGAACCCGTCCGCGGGTCGAACCCCGGCCAAGCCCAGTTGCTCCGACCGGCGCAGCTTCAGGTCGCGCACGTCGAACGGCAGGTCCAACTCGCCGAGCACCTCGAAGAAGGCGGTCGCCGCGAGCACGGCGTGCGCCGCCTCCAGCCGCTGTGTCCGCCCGTAACGGGACAGCCCGGAGCGCCTCTCGGACATGCCCCGCACCAGCTCGTGGCCGAGGCGGACGAACTCCGCCTTCGCGTCGATGACGCCGAGCAACGCGGGCACCGGCACCGCGGCGGCCAGCAGCACCGCGCCGGTCAGCCGGTCGAACCAGTCGACGAGCTGGCTCTTCCCGCCCCCCAGCAGGCGTACCGCGTCGGCGTAGCTGAGCGTGTCCGACACCCCGCGCTCCTCCTCTGGCCCGGCGGCCCCCCACCATGCCCGACACATTGCGGCTGGGGTACGACGACCGCGCTCAGGCGATGCAGGCGCAGACGATCAGTGCCGCGCCGAAGTGGCTGGCGGCGCTGACCCGGGCAGCCGGATGCGGCTCGTCGGAGCAGATGATCTCGCCCAGGTTGCCCGGGGTGAGCAGGTCGAGCACGAAGAAGGCGAGCGCCATGATGGCCAGCCCGACCAGCCCGAAGACGACGGTGGAGGCGAGCCCCTTGCCGAAGTCGCTGTAGCTGGTGAGGATCGCGGTGAAGACGATCCCGGCGATGCCGAGCTGGTTCGCGGCGAGCAGCAGCGCCGCGTTCCCGTTACGGCGTACCCAGATCAGCTCCCGCAGCCGCCCGGGGGTGAGCAGGTCGACCAGCACGAAGCCCGCCGCCATCAGCCCCACGCCGACGACGCCGAACACGACGCTCTGCCACGCCCCGCTGAGCAGATCCTCCAGCACCGACTGCCTCCCGACCTCCTGCGCGCGGCGAGGGTGCCGGCGCGGTGATCGAGACGATAGCGGCAGCGGTCAACGGCGTCAGCCCGCGCGGCTACAGCGACAGGTAGCGCTGCCGCTCGTACGGGGTGACCTCGCGGCGGTACTGCTCCCACTCGGCCCGCTTGTTGCGCAGGAAGAAGTCGAAGACGTGCTCACCGAGCACCTCGGCGACCAGCTCGGAGCCCGCCATCACGTCGATCGCCTCGGACAGGTTCTCCGGCAGCGGCTCGTACCCCATGGCCCGGCGCTCGGCGCTGGTCAGCGACCAGACGTCGTCCTCGGCGCCCGGCGGCAGCTCGTAGCCCTCCTCGATGCCCTTCATGCCAGCGCCGAGCAGCACCGCGAAGGCCAGGTAGGGGTTGGCCGCCGAGTCCGGCGAGCGGACCTCGATCCGGGCCGAGTTCGGCTTGCCGTACGCCGGCACCCGGACCAGCGCGGACCGGTTGAGGTGACCCCAGCAGACGTACGCGGGGCTCTCGGTGACCCGGTCCGGCAGCGCCTGCGGAAAGAGCCGCTTGTACGAGTTGACCCACTGGTTGGTGACCGCCGTGTACTCGCGGGCGTGCACCAGCAGCCCGGCGATGAACGCCCGGGCGACCTTGGAGAGCTTCATCGGGTCGCCGCTGTCGTGGAAGGCGTTGCGCTCCCCCTCGAACAGCGACAGGTGGGTGTGCATGCCGCTGCCCGGCTGGTCGGTGAAGGGCTTCGGCATGAAGGTGGCCTGCACACCGTGGGAGAGCGCCACCTCCTTGACCACGTGCCGGAAAGTCATGATGTTGTCGGCGGTGGTGAGCGCGTCGGCGTAGCGCAGGTCGATCTCCTGCTGGCCGGGGGCCACCTCATGGTGGCTGAACTCCACCGAGATGCCGATCCGCTCCAGGGCGAGCACCGCCTGCCGGCGGAAGTCCCGGGCCACCGCGTGGGTGGTGTGCTCGAAGTAGCCGCCGCTGTCCACCGGAACCGGCACCGAGCCGTCCATCGGGCCGTTCTCCAGCAGGAAGAACTCGATCTCCGGGTGGGTGTAGAAGGTGAAGCCCTTCTCGGCGGCCTTGGAGAGCGCGCGGCGCAGCACGTGCCGCGGGTCGGCCCAGGAGGGGCCGCCGTCGGGCAGCAGGATGTCGCAGAACATCCGGGCGCTCTCGCCGCTGACCCCGCCCTCGAACGGGAACACCTGGAAGGTGGTCGGGTCGGGCATGGCCACCATGTCGGATTCGAAGACCCGGGCGAAGCCCTCGATCGCCGAGCCGTCGAAGCCGATGCCCTCCTCGAAGGCCGCCTCCAGCTCGGCGGGCGCCACGGACACGCTCTTGAGCGTCCCCAGGACGTCGGTGAACCACAGCCGGACGAACCGGATGTCCCGCTCTTCCAGCGTACGGAGGACGAACTCCTGCTGACGGTCCACTTCCACCCCTCGCACCACAGATCTCCACCGTCAGGCCGGGTCGGCCCCGCCTGACCGACCAGTTTGCACCGGCCCGGTTACGCCGACGTTACGCGACCGGCCGGCCGTCGTCCTGCCCGCCCACGGCGGCCCTGCGGCAGCTCTTCGCGGGGCCGGGGCGCCGTCTCGCGCCGGCGACCGTATCGGCACCGGTGGGCTGGGGCAAGATGAGGACATGCCCACCCTGCGTCTCGCGCTGTCCCAGGTCAACCCGAGCGTCGGCGACCTCGCCGGCAACGCCGACCTGGTGCGCGGCTGGACCCGCCGGGCCGCCGACGCGGGCGCCCAGCTGGTGCTCTTTCCGGAGATGATGCTGACCGGGTACCCGGTCGAGGACCTGGTCTTCCGCCGGTCCTTCGTGGCCGCGTCCCAGGCCGCCCTCGAGCGGCTCGCCGCCGACCTCGCGGCGGACGGCCTCGGGGAGCTGCCGGTGGTGGTCGGCTACCTGGACGCCGACGGGCCGCCGCAGGTCAGCGGCGACGCCGAGCCGGGCCGGGGGGCCCGCAACGCCGCCGCGCTGCTGCACCGGGGCGAGGTGGCCGCCCGCTACTTCAAGCACCACCTGCCCAACTACGGGGTCTTCGACGAGGACCGTTACTTCGTTCCCGGGGACATGCTGACCGTGGTGCGCCTCGGTGGGGTGGACGTCGCGCTGACCATCTGCGAGGACCTGTGGCAGGCCGGCGGCCCGTTCGCCGCAGCCCGCCAGGCCGGGGTCGGCCTGGTGGTCAACATCAACGGCTCGCCGTACGAGCTGAACAAGGACGACATCCGGCTGCCGCTGGTCCGCCGCCGGGCCGCCGAGGCGGGGGCGGCCATCGCGTACGTCAACATGGTCGGCGGCCAGGACGAGCTGGTCTTCGAGGGCGACTCGATGATTGTGACCGCCGACGGCGAGCTGCTCACCCGGGCGCCGCAGTTCGTCGAGCACCTGCTGGTGCACGACGTCGACCTGCCGGCCGCCGACGACGGGGTGGCCGCGCAGCACGTCACCGCCGACGGGATGCGGGTGGTCCGCGGCGCACTGGAGGCCGTGCCGCCCGCGCCGTCCGGCCCGGCGGTCACCGGCGGGCTGATCGAGCCGGTCGCCGACGAGGCCGAGGTGTGGCAGGCGCTGGTGCTGGGCCTGCGCGACTACGTCAACAAGAACCGGTTCCCGTCGGTGGTGCTCGGCCTCTCCGGTGGCATCGACTCGGCGGTGGTGGCGGCGCTGGCCGTCGACGCGCTGGGCTCCGACCGGGTGGTCGGGGTGTCGCTGCCCAGCCAGCACTCCTCCGAGCACTCCCGGTCCGACGCCGCCGACCTGGCCAAGCGCACCGGGCTGGACTACCGGATCGAGCCGATCCAGCCGATGGTGGACGGCTTCCTGGCCAACCTGTCGCTGTCCGGTGTGGCGGTGGAGAACCTCCAGGCGCGGGTACGCGGAGTCATCCTGATGGCGCTGTCGAACCAGGAGGGTCACCTGGTGCTGACCACCGGCAACAAGAGCGAGCTGGCGGTCGGCTACTCCACCCTGTACGGCGACTCGGTGGGCGGCTTCAACCCCGTCAAGGACGTCTGGAAGACGCTGATCTGGCGGCTGGCGAAGTGGCGTAACGCCGACGCGGCCCGCCGCGGCGAGACGCCCCCGATCCCGGAGAGCTCGATCGGCAAGCCGCCCAGCGCCGAACTGAGCCCCGGCCAGCTCGACAGCGACTCCCTGCCCGACTACGACGTGCTCGACCCGATCCTGATCGGCTACGTCGACGGCGACCTGGGCCGCGACGGGCTGGTCGAGTCCGGCCACGACCCGGCGGTGGTGGACAAGGTGCTCCGGCTGGTGGATACCGCCGAGTACAAGCGCCGCCAGTCGGCGCCGGGCACGAAGATCTCGATGAAGGCGTTCGGCCGGGACCGGCGGCTGCCAATCACCAACCGCTGGCGCGAGAACGGCTGATCCGGCACCGGCGACAGTGACATCCTGCACTGTGCTCTGCCGCGAGCGGGTCGTGCGGTGCGACGATCGCGGCAGAACCCGGGGACCGCGCAGGCGGCCTCGAGGAAGGGAGACAGTGATGGTGGAGTCCACTCCGACCGAGGTGACCGCCCTCTACGGCGGCCCGGCCACCCGGCGGGTCCGCACCCGCGACCTGATCGCCGCCAAGGAACGCGGCGAGCGGTGGCCGATGCTCACCTCGTACGACCAGTACACCGCCGGGATCTTCGACCGGGCCGGCGTACCGGTGCTGCTGGTCGGCGACTCGGCGGCGAACAACGTCTTCGGCTACGAGACCACCCTGCCGGTCACCGCCGAGGAGCTGCTGCCGCTGGTGCGGGCCGTGGTCCGGGCGACCCGGCAGGCGCTGATCGTCGGCGACCTGCCCTTCGGCTCGTACGAGGAGGGCCCGACCCAGGCGCTGCGCACCGCCGTCCGGTTCATGAAGGAGGGCGGCTGCCACGCGGTCAAGCTGGAGGGTGGGCGGCGCTGCGCCGCGCAGATCGCCGCGATCGTCGGCGCCGGCATCCCGGTGATGGCGCACATCGGCTTCACCCCGCAGAGCGAGCACACCCTCGGCGGCTACCGGGTGCAGGGCCGCGGCGACGCGGCCGACGAGGTCATCGCCGACGCCCGTGCGGTGGCCGAGGCGGGCGCGTTCGCGGTGGTGCTGGAGATGGTGCCCGGCGAGGTGGCCAAGCGGATCACCGCCGAGCTGCCGATCCCGACGGTGGGCATCGGAGCCGGCCCGGACACCGACGCCCAGGTGCTGGTCTGGCAGGACATGGCCGGCCTGCGCACCGGAAAGGCGCCGCGCTTCGTGAAGCGGTACGCGGACCTGGCCGGCGCCCTCACCGACGCCACCCGCCGCTTCGCCGACGAGGTACGCGGCGGCGAGTTCCCCAGCGCCGAACACACCTTCTGATCAGAGTCACGGCGGCGGGGCCGCCGGCCGACGCGGGACACCCCTCGCCGGCCGGCGCTCGCCGCCGGGATCAGACGTCGGTGACGCGGATGCCGGCGTGCGCCTTGTAGCGCTTGTTGATGGCGATCAGGTTGGCGGTGAGCGCCTCGATCTGGTGGGCGTTGCGCAGCCGCCCGGCGTAGATGCCGCGCATCCCGGGGATCCGCGCGGCCAGGGCGCCGACGACGTCGACCACCTCCCGGTCCTCGGTGCAGATGAGCACGTCCAGGTCGATCCGGTCGATCTCCGGGTCGGCGAGCAGCGGTGCGCTGACGTGGTTGAACGCGGCGCAGACCCGGGAGTCCGGCAGCAGACCGGCGGCCTGTTGCACGGCGCTGCCCTCGGCGACCGTCAGCGGGTACGGGCCCTGCTTGTCGAAGCCCAGCGGGTTGACACAGTCGACGACGATCTTCCCGGCGAGCGGCTCGGCGAGAGCGGCGACGATGGCCGCGTGCCCGTCCCACGGCACGGCGATGATCACCACGTCGCTGCGCCGGGCCACCTCCTCGTTGGCCGCGCCGGTGACGCTGGCGTCGGCCGGGATTCCCGGCAGCGCGGCGATCTCGGCGGCGGACTCGGCGGCCCGCTCGGCGGACCGGGAGCCGATCAGGACGGTCTGCCCGGCGCGGGCGAACCGGTAGGCGAGCCCTCGGCCCTGGTCTCCGGTGCCGCCGATGATGCCGACCGTCAGCCCGGACACGTCGGGCAGCGTGCTCGCGTCGTATGCCATGGGCTCATCCTCGCAAACCGCCCCGGCCGTCAGCAGCGCGAGGCGCTGTGACAAAGCCCGCGGCCGCCAGCCGGCGTACGCCGTTCAGGCCAGCTCGAACAGGATCGTGCGGGCGACCGGGTCGGCGGTGACCAGGCGGACCCGGACCCGTTCGCCGAGCGGCAGTTGGCCGAGGCAGCGGGCGCGGACCGGCGGGGCGTCCAGCGCGACCGTCCCGCCGGGTGGGCGGGGGCGGGACCTGCCGTTCGGCGGGGCGTCCACGTCGAGCACCGCCGCGTCGAAGGTCTCCCCCACCCGGTGCTCGAGCAGCACCGCCTCGGTCAGCTCGACCGCGCCGCGGCTGGCCGCCGAGGCCGTCCGGTCGGTGGCGGCCATCACCTCGGGCAGCCGGGGCAGCGCGGCGCGGGCCCAGTCGGGCACCGGCCGGTCCGCGTGCAGAGCCAGGCAGACCTCGGTGGCGTACCGGTCGGCCAGGCGCCGCAACGGCGCCGTGACGTGGGCGTACGCGGCCGCGACCCCGCCGTGCTCCGGCTGCTCCGGTGCGGCGCCGTCGAACGCGGTGTACGCGGCGCCGCGCATCAGCTCGGCCGCCTGGTCGATGAACGCGGCGGCCCGGGGGTGCGCGGCGTCCAACCCGGCGATCACCTCGCCCGGGCCGGCGCCGTCCGGCCAGCGCACGCCCAGCGGGGCGGCGGCGGCGCGCAGCCGCTGCACCGCGTCCGGCTTCGGGGCGGGCATGGTGCGCAGCAGACCCACCCGCCCGGTCAGCATGATGTCGGCGGCGGCCATCCCGGTGAGCAGCGAGATCTGCGCGTTGTGCTCCTCCATCGGCACCGGCCCGCGCAGTACCAGCCGCCAGCCGTCGCCGTCGGGCTCCACGTCCTGCTCGGGCAGGGGCAGGTTGATGGCGCCGCGGCGCAGGCCCCGGGCGGTCAGCAGGTCGCCGATCTCGGGCAGCAGCGCGATCGGCTCGGGCAGTCGCCCGGCGTCGGCCGCCGCCTGGACCCCGGTGTAGTCGAGTTTGGCCCGGCTGCGGACCAGGGCGCGCTCCAGCTCGACGGCGGCGGTGGCCCCGTCGGCGTCGAGGTCGATGGTCCAGACCACGGCGGCCCGGTCGACGTCGGGCAGCAGGCTGGCCGCGCCCTCGCTGAGCGTCACCGGGTGCAGTGGCACGTTGCCGTCGGGCAGGTAGACGGTCTGCCCGCGCCGCCAGGTCTCCTCCTCCAGCGCGCCGCCGGGCCGCACGTGCGCGGCGACGTCGGCGATCGCGTACCGCACCCGGTAGCCCCCGCTCGGACGGCGGCTGAGGTGCATCGCCTGGTCCAGGTCGCGGGAGGTGACCGGGTCGAGCGTGACGAACGGGACGTCGGTGCGGTCGGCGGCGGGGCGCGGCGATGCGGCGGCCGCCTCGTCGGCCTCCCGCTGCGCCGCGGGCGGGAACTGGTCGGGCAGGCCGAGCTCGCGGCGCAGCGCGCCGAAGTCGATGCGGGGCGCGAGTACGCGTCGGATGACCACGGGTCAATCCTGACAGCGCCGCCGGTGATCCGCTTCCCGTGACCGGTCGGAGCGCTCAGACCCGGCGCGTCGCACCGCCGTACGTCCGGCCGAGGCGCTCCCCGGTCAGTCCGTGGCCTTGCGCGCGCCGGTCCGGGTGCCGCGTGGGGCGGTGGCCCGGGCGGCGGCCGGCCGGGCCGGCGACTTGCGCGCGGTGACCTTGCGGGCCGGGGCCTTCACGACGACGGTCTTGTTCGCCGGGGCCTTCTTCGCCGCCGTGCGGGTGGCGGTCGACGAGGCGCCGGTGGCCTTGGCCGCCGGGGCCTTCTTCGCCGGAGCCTTCTTCGCCGGAGCCTTGCGGGCCCCGCCGCTAGGCCCGGTGGTCGCGGTCTTCCTGGCAGCGGTCTTCTTCGCGGCGGTCTTCTTCGCGGCGGTCTTCGTCGCCGTCGTCTTCTTCGCAGCGGTCTGCTTCGCGGCCGATGCCTTGGTGGCGGCCTTCTTCGCCGGTGCCGTGGCCGCCGCGGTGGTCCGCTTCGCCGCCGTGGTCGTGGTCCGCTTCGCCGCACTCACCGTCTTCTTCGCGGCGCCGGTGGTCTTCTTCGTCGCGGCGGTGGCCTTCTTCGCGGCGCCGGTGGTCTTCTTCGTCGCGGCGGTGGTCTTCTTCGTCGCGGCGGTGGGCGCCTTCTTCGCGGCGGCGGCGCCCTGGCGCGTTGTCGAGGTGGCCTTGCGGGTGGCGGTGGACGTCTTCGCCGGGGCCTTCTTCGCCGTGGTGGACGCCTTCGTGGCGGCCTTCTTGGCGGGGGCCTTGGCCGCGGCGGTGGTCTTCTGCGCCGGGGCACGCCCCGCCCCGCCGGACGCCTTGCGGGCGGGAGCCTTCGCCGCCTTCACGCCCGAGGCGGACTTGCGCGCGGGCGTGGTCCGGCTCGCGGCCGTGTTCCGCTCCGCTGCGGCGGTCTTCTTCGCGGTGGTACGTCGGGCGGCCGGGCGGGCGGTGGCCTGCTGTGCTTCGGCCATCTCGGTTCCCTCCTTGGGGACGTGCTCTCGGGTGCCTCCGCGCGGAGCACGGAGTACCTCGGCACGGGCCGTCCCGCGCCGTCTACCTGTCCTCCCCGGCCCAGCGAGCATCCTCCGCGTCCCACGCCTCGTTGCGCTCCTGCACCCGTTGCAGGGCGTTCTCCGCGTCGGCTGCCGAGTCGTACGGGCCGAGGACGTGCTTCGCCGGGCACACGTCGGCGTCGGTCTCGACCCGGTGGTGTCGGGTGCACCAGTAGTACTGCCCACCACGTCCGCTGTCGCTCATGGGATCACTGTGCACCGCGAACAGGTCGGCCGCCACCGGATCAGGCAAGTCACCGACCCTCTCCACAGTAGATCCGCTGCCGCCGTACGGGGCCGGAACTGCGAAAACGACCGGCGGCGGGGCGTCGGCTGAACGGCCGGTTCCGGTACGTCCCGATGTTGGGCAGGATCAGGCCCCATGATCGAAACGGTCGCCGGCACGGGGACGTGTCCGGAGTGTCAGGCCACGACGGTGTCCGTTCGCGACGCGACACCGTGGTGCCCGCGGTGCGAGTGGAACCTGGACGCGTACGACCCGGCGCGGCGCCGGCGCGAGTTCGGCTGGACCTGGGTCGACCGGTGGACGTACCGGTTGGCGTACCGGGTGACCAGGCGGCAGTTCGCCCGGCTGGTCGGACGGCCGCTGGGCGCGACCGGGTCGGGCGCCGCAGCGGCGCTGACCGCGGTGGCGTCGCTGCTGCTGGTCGGTGGCGTGCTCGCGCTCGCGGTGACCGGCGTGTGGCTGGTCGTGGCGTTCCCTTTCCCCAACCTCGCGATCGTGCCGGGTGTGGCGATGGTCGGCCTGGCCGTCGCGCTGCGACCTCGGTTCGGCCGGCTCGACCCGGAGCTGGAGGTGCTCTCCCGGGACCGGGCACCCGAGCTGTTCGCGCTGATCGACGAGGTGGCCAAGGCAGTCGGGGCGCCGGTGCCGCACGTGGTAGGCGTCGACGGCGACATCAACGCGTACGCCGGAGCGGTCGGGTTGCGCCGACGGCGCGTGCTCGGCCTCGGGCTGCCACTGTGGGGTTCGCTCACCGCCGGCGAGCGGGTGGCGTTGCTCGGGCACGAACTCGGTCACTTCGTCAACGGCGACCCGCGGCGTGGCCTGCTCACCCAACCCGCGTTCACCATGCTCGGCTCGGCCGCGGACCTGTTCCGGCCGGTACGGACCACCGTCGGCGGCGGGCTGGTGGAGATGGTGGGGGACGCATTGGGCCGAGCGGTGCAGTGGGTGCTGTCCCGGGTGCTGTTCGTCGCCCACCTGCTGCTGATCAGCGTCGCGCTACGGGACATCCAGCGCGCGGAGTACCTGGCCGACGAGCTGGCGGCACGCGCCGCCGGCACGGCTGCCGCAACCGACGTGCTCGACGCCCTGCTCGTCGGCGAATCACTCGCCCTGGTGGTCCGCCAGGGCGCGCGGGCGGGAGACGGCCCGGACCGCTGGCGGGCCGCGCTGGAGCGGTCCCGCGCGGCGAGCGCCGCGCGGCTGCCGCTGCTGCGCCAACTGTCGGTCCGGGACGACGCGTCGTTGTTCGCCAGCCACCCGCCGGCCGGCATGCGTCGCCGGATGCTCGCCGACCGCCCGTGGCAGGAGCCGAAGGTGGTCGTCAGTCCCGCCCGGCTGGAGCGGATGGACGCCGAGCTGCACCGCGAGTACGAACGCTTCCGTCGTACCGCAAGCTGGTCGGCCTGACCGCAGCGCGTCGCGGTGGCCGCGGGGCGTCCCCGGTCGCGGTCTACGATCGCCCGATGGCGGTACCGGACTACATCGCGCGGATGCGCAAGCACGTCGGTCACGACCTGCTCTGGCTGCCCAGTGTCAGCGCCGTGGTTCACAACGCGGCCGGCGAGCTGCTGCTCGGTCAGCGCTCCGACGACGGGCGGTGGTCGGTGATCAGCGGCTTCGTCGAGCCGGGCGAGCAGCCGGCCACCGCGCTGGTCCGCGAGGTAGCCGAGGAGACCGGCCTGGAGGTCGAGCCGGTACGGCTGTCCAGTGCCGTCTCGCACCCGCACACCTACCCCAACGGCGACCACTGCGAGTACCTCAACCTCGGCTTCGTCTGCCGGCTGCTCGGCGGCACCGCACGGGTCAACGACGACGAGTCGCTGGCCGTGCGGTGGTTCCCGATGGACCGGCTGCCCGAGTTGGACGCGCACGCGCGACTGGTCATCGCGCACGCCCTGAGTGACGAGCCGTCGGCGTGGTACCTGCCGGCGGGCACCACCTGGGACGACGTACCCGCGTCGAGCTGAGCCGCACCGTGCGCGACGCGGCACCCTAGCCGGAGGTGGGGATCCGTTCGACCGGGATCCACAGCTCCGCGTCCGCCTCGGTGCCGTCCGCCGAGAGCCGGGTCCGGGAGATCTCCGGGCCGGGCCGGCTGCGGTACGGGTTGGACGGGAACCACTGGGTGAACACGTCTCGCCAGAGGTGCTGCACGGCCTGCGGGAACGCGCCCGAGGTCGTGAAGACCGCCCAGGTCCCGGCGGGCACGGTGAGCGCGTCCAGGTCCTCCGGTGGCTCCACGCCGGTGACCACGCCGTGCCAGTAGTCCAACTCTGTGCCCTCGGCGCGGCTGCCGGCCAGGTTGTCGCTGACGTTGACGATCCCGGCCGGCTCCTGGTCGGAGAGGGCCTCGATCCGCGCGACGGTCTCCGGGTCGATGCCCCGGATGAAGGCGACGATCGCCGGGTTCATCCCCTCGTGCACCAGCGGGACCCGCGCCTTGCGCCCCACCAGCCGGAACGCGTCCTTGCGGACGATCCGGTACTTCATGCTGCCACTCCCTTCGACGGTCAGTCGGAAGGACATCCGGGGCTGGGCGCGCAGCGTGGCACCGGTACGCCGGGCCTCGCCGGGTGCCACGCCGTGCATCGCGTGGAACGCCCGGGCGAACGCCTCGGCCGAGCCGTAGCCGTAGCGCACCGCGATGTCGAGCAACGTCCGCTCTCCCGCCAGCACCTCGGCGCCGGCGACGGTGAGCCGCCGGCGTCGGATGTACTCGGACAGCGGGATGCCGGCCAGCGCGGAGAACAGCCGTCGGAAGTGGTACTCCGACGTCACCGCGATCCGCGCCAGCTCGGCCACCTCGATCCGCTGGTCGAGGCGCCCTTCGATGTGCGCCATCGCGTCGTTGAGCCGTTCCAGCACCCGGGTCTCCTTCCCCTTCTGACCTGCCACGCTAGGTGGGCGGGCAGGGGGCGGACCCGACATCCGGTGCCCGGTCCGGTCGGGTGGGTGCCCGGTGCGACGGTCCCCGGTGGACCGACCGACCGATGGTCACGCCGGGGTGCCACTCAGGCGCTGGCGGGCGCGGCGGGCAGGTCCAGCAGCGCGCCGAGCTGACGCATCGCCTGCGGCCTGACCTGGTACCAGACCCAGGTGCCGCGACGCTCGGAGTCGACCAGGCCGGCCTCGCGCAACACCTTGAGGTGGTGGGAGATGGTCGGCCCGGACAGGTCGAAGGCCGGGGTCAGGTCGCACACGCACATCTCGGGCAGCGAGGCGATCATCGACAGCAACCGCAGCCGGACCGGGTCGCCGAGGGCCTTGAACATCGGCGCGACCACCGCCGCCTGGTCGGCGTCCAGCGGCCGCACCGCCAGCGGGGCGCAGCAGGCGACCGCGCGCAGGTCCACCACCGGAAGGGTCTGTTTTGGCACCCGCCTATCTTGACATCTGTCAAAACAGGGTGCAACAGTGGGGTTGCTTCGACAACGGTCTAAGCAGGCGGTGTCGCCCCGCTCCGCCGAAGCGCACCCACCAGGAGGTTCCCCATGTCCCGAGTGCAGCTCGCCCTGCGCGTGTCCGACCTGGAAGGCTCTGTCGCCTTCTACGCCAAGCTGTTCGGCGTGGAGCCGGCGAAGCGCCGCCCCGGCTACGCCAACTTCGCCATCGAGAACCCGCCGCTGAAGCTCGTCCTGCTCGAAGGCGAGCCGGCCCAGCCCACCGTGCTGGACCACCTGGGCGTCGAGGTGTCCAGCACCGACGAGGTCGGCGCCGCCACCCGACGGCTCACCGATGCCGGCCTGGTCACCCTCGAGGAGACCGACACCGAGTGCTGCTACGCCCTGCAGGACAAGGTCTGGGTGCACGGCCCCGGCAAGGAGCCCTGGGAGGTCTACACCGTCAAGGCCGACTCGGGGCAGCTCGAGAAGGCCACCGAGAGCGCCTGCTGCACAGCCGCCGACCAGGAGCCGGCCACCAGCGGATCCGCGTCGAACTGCTGCTGAGGGGCCGATGGGCGCGCCGGCAACGGCTGGCCGGCGCGCTCAGGTCCAACCCGTCAGCAGGCGACCCTGGCGAGAAAAGCGGCGAGACTGGCCGTGGTCCGCTCGATCTTCTCGTCGAGCGTAAGGGACTCGTCGAGGCGGCGCCCGGCGTCCTTCCTGCCGCGCAGGTACAGCGAGCAGGCCAGGTCGGTGCAGATGTAGACGCCCACCGAGTTGCCCTGCCGTCCTTCGCGCCCGGCCTTGCGGGCGGTCATCAGCGAGACCCCGTCGCCGGTGTGCGTGGTCAGGCACAACGAGCACATGCTGCGCCGGACCCGCCCGGTCTTCGGCGCCACCCGGAGCGCGACCCCGGTCGGCCCGGCGCCGGAATCGGCGACCACGTACGCCCGTTCCGGCGCGGAGGGGTCGTGCCACCCGAGGAAGTCGAGGTCGCCCCATGGTCGTTCGGCCAGGTCCTTGGGCATGGACAGGCGCTGCGCCTCGCCCTTGGTGCAGTTGATGAAAGAGGTGCGGATGGTGCGCTCGGAGAGGGGCATCATAGGCACTAGACTAATACCCCTAGGCTATTGCCTCGGAACTCAATTTTCGGGAGCGTGACGATGGCGCGTGCGGGCCTGACCGCCGAACGCCTGACCCTGGCCGCGGCGGAGATGGCCGACGAGGTCGGCCTGGAGAACGTGACCGTCGCGGCGCTCGCGCGCCGTTTCGGCGTCAAGGACGCGAGCCTGTACTTCCACCTCAGGAACGCCCACGACCTGCGGGTCAGGGTGGCGCTACTGGCTCTGGCGGAACTCGCCGACCGGGTCGCCGAGGCGCTGGCGGGCCGCGCGGGCAAGGACGCGCTGGTCGCCTTCGCCCACGCCTACCGCGACTACGCGAAGCAGCATCCGGGCCGGTACGCCGCGATGCAGATCGACCTCGACCCGGAGACGGCGGCCGCGAGCGCGGGCCCGCGGCACGCCGAGATGACCCGGGCCATCCTGCGCGGCTACCGACTGTCGGAGCCCGACCAGACCGACGCGGTACGCATGATGCACAGCACGTTCCACGGGTACGTGAGCCTGGAGCGGACCGGCGGGTTCCGCCACCACCCGCGTACGGCGGACGCCTCGTGGTCCAGGTCCCTGGACGCTCTCGACGCGCTCCTCAGGAACTGGCCCGCCGCGGAATGACGGCGAGGCCGCAGCCCTGGTGGCCGCGACCTCGCTGTTCATCCTCGCCGGCGCACCGCCCACCGCCTCACGCGGGCAGTGACCAGCCGGGCGTGGCCATCAGTGCGCCGTCGTCGTCGACGAGCAGGGCCTCGTACCCGGGTAGCTCGGCGAGCCAGGTCACCGCCGGCGGCCCCTGCGCGACCGCCGCGGTGGCGTACACGTCCGCCCAGGTCAGGGACGGGCCGATGACGGTGGCCGAGCGCAGGCCCCGGGCGGGACCGCCGGTGTGCGGATCCACGATGTGTGCCCCGCGGTGTGCCGTGCCGGAGGTGGCGAGGGCCTGGTCGACGACCTCGACGGTGGTGAGCAACTGGTCGGGCTGTGCCGGATCCTCCACGCCCACGCGCCAGGATCCGCGTACCGTCATGTCGCCACCGGCGTTCAGGTAGAACTCGTACCCCTCCAGGTGCTCCGCGGCGCGCTCGACCGCCCAGCCCTTCACGAGGCCGGACGGGTCGAAGTGGGTGCCGCCGCCGGGTTCGGGGAGGTACGCGTCGAAGTAGCCGTTCGTACGCTGCCGGGCCTGCTCGCACAGGTCGATCACGGCTTCGACCAACGGGTCGTCCACCGGCTCTCCGCGGTTCAGGGCGCTCAGCCGGCTGTCCGGGCGGTACAGGCTGAAGACGGCGTCCATCGCGCGCAGTTCGGCGAAGGCCCCGGCGACGGCGTTGGCCGCCGCCGGGGTGTCGGCTCCGGTACCGCGCACGTGCACGCTCATGGGCAGACCCATGATCTGCTCGACGAACGCCTGCCGGGTCACGGCTGGGCCTTGAAGTGAGCGCCATCGAGCGCGGCCTGGAGCGACTGCGTGTAGCCGTCGCTGGTCAGCGTCGCACCGGACACGGCGTCGATGTGCGCGCTCTGCGCGGCGAGCGCCTCCGTGCGCAGCTGCGGCACCGCCTGCTTGTTGATCTCGCGGGAGCGGTTGTTCGTGCTCGGCACCGTCACCGGCGTGATCTCCGTGATCCGGCCGCCGCTGATGCTGGCCTGCACCTGGACGTTGCCCCGCTTGGTCGGCACGACCGGGCCGTCCGCGACGGTGGTGGAACCGCTTCGCGCGACGCTGCCCCGGGACGTCCCGGGCTTCGTCGCCGCGCCGGGGGTGGTCTCCACGGCCGGCGTGCTCGCGCCGGTGTCGGCCACCGGCGAGTTGTCGGATCCGGTCGACGTCTTGTAGCTGAAGAGAAGTACCACCACGGCGATCGTGGCGAGCAACCACAAAGTGATCTTACGCATGTCGTCGTCCTCCTCAGGTTCGGATGGTGCGCCCATGAGGATGGGTGGCCGATCTACCAGGTGAAGCGTTCAAGGTGGATGCGCTCCTCGGGCACGCCTGCCTGCCGTGCCGCGCGTACCACCGTCTGCATCCACTCGTCCGGTCCGCACACGAACACGTCGTGCTGCGCGATGTCCGGGACGAGCTCACTCAAGGCTTTCGCATCGTCGCCGAATCCGGCCGGCAACCATGAGTTCTTGCGCCCGCGGGACCCCAACAGGTACTCCACACGCAGGCCACGGACAGCCGAGAGGCGCTCCAGTTCCTGGCGGAGCACCAGGTCTTGCGCCGAGCGCGCGCGGTACAGCAGCGTGGCTTCGCCCGGCGCGTATCGTAACTCTTCCAACAACGCCCGCAGCGGGGTAATTCCAATGCCCGACGCGATCATGGTGACCCGCGCCGCCGTGCGCCGAGCGGCGGTGAGCCGGCCGTACGGCCCCTCAACCAGCACACGGGTGCCCGGCCGTAACTCTGACACCTGCTCGCTGCCCTCGCCGCGGGATCGGACCGTGATCCGCAGCGTGTCATCGTGGGGCATAGCGGACAACGAGTACGGATGGCCGCGACTCCAACCGGGGCCGCTGAGGAAGCGCCACTGGAAGAACTGCCCGGCGTGTGCCGGCAACCGGTCCAGGTGGCGTCCGCGCATGTAGATCGAGTGGACACCGGGAGCTTCCGGGACGATCGCGGTGACCGCGAGCCGGTGCCGCAGCGTACGCCAGGCCGGCAGCCCGAGCCGAAAGGTGACGACCGCGCCGGCGCACGCGATGTACACGGTCCACCAGTACAGCGTCGCGGCCCGGGAGCCGGTGAAGTCCGCCCCGGTCCAGAGCTGGTGCGGCAGCGCCAGGCCCACGCCGAGATAGGCGTACAGGTGCAGCAGGTGCCACGCCTCGTAGCGCAGGCGCCGCCGAGCGGCCCGCAGGGAGGTCACCACGACCATCGTCAGGGCTACAACGCCGGCAACCGCCAGCAGCATTCCCGGGTACGTGGTGACGAGGCTCCACGCCTGCCCTGTCACAGAGACCCCACCGGTCCCGGCGTACCCCACGGTGATCAGCACGATGTGCGTGAGCAGGAGATCAAAGGAGAGGAAACCGACGATACGGTGCCAACGGGCGAGCCTGTCCTGTCCGTAGGTGCGCTCGATCCACGGCACGCGCGCCATCAGCAGCACCTGGATGAGCAGCAGGTCGGACGCGACGAGCCCGGTCAACCGGCCCAGCGACGTCAGGCCCTCCGCCCAACTGCCGAGGCCCTGCACACCGCCACCGCGCACCCAGAGCGCGACGACGATCAGCACGCTGATCGCGCCGACGGAGGCGATCACATCCGCCCACCACGACCGCACGGCGGTTCGTCCGGGCCCGGCCGCGCCGGCCGACTGCGCCCTGTCGGTCACACGACCCCCGTCCCCGGCACGAGCCCTCTTCGCTCAATCCTCGGGGTCCCCAGTGCTACTTCCGGGATCCGCCCACGAGGCGTGCGATGTCGCAGAATCGGCCAGGAGGCCTAACTCCGGACAGAGATGATTGAGCGCGATCGCGGCCATTACCGACGATTCCGGGTAGCCGCACAACAACTGCGTCTCGCCGATGCCAATGCTAATGGAGCCGGGTCCGCTCTTTCCTGACAGCCAAATTTTCGGTGGCGCACATCCCGATGGTGGAATCCGGATTCGGACTGTCCGAGGTGCCCCCGAGTGAGCCCGTTATGCCGTGCTCGACCGGCTATGCTGCCCCGCACCACAGGTCCCTTTGGCTCGCTGGGCGTGCCATCTGTCAGCTTTGGGAAGCGATTCCGTCTGCCGAAGTCGAAGGTGCCGTCAGGTAGTTTGCTGGACGTCATGCCCGACGACGACCCCGGTGGTTCCCGTCGGCTCGTCGAGGCGGTGGGGATTGTGTGGCGGGACGGCCAGCGCCCGGTCAACGGACGGCATCGGTTCGCTGGCACCGTCGACCTGATGGCGACGCCGTACGCGGACGAGAACCTGCGTCAGGAGTTCGGCGACAAGGTCAGCACGGTCCCGTTCACCGCAGCCGTCGACGACCAGGGCCGGCTGGTCGAGTTCGTCATTGCGCTGGACACCCTCGCGCCTCAGCTGGGTACGGTCCGCGCGGCCTGGAGCGACTTCGGATCGCAGACGAACCCCAGGAGGCCAGCGTCCAGCCAACCGGCCGGAGACGTGCCCGGTCTGCTACGGGCGTTGGAAGACTGACGACCAACAGCGGCCAAGAAACCCCGGGTGGGGCAGCCGATCTGGTGGGCGACGGACGAGTCGACCTGTACGCCGGATTTAGTGACTACACAGCCTTTGAGCTGGGCGAATGCCACCGCTCCTCCACGTCAGGCCGTCTCTGAGCCGTCAGCAGGGGTGGGCCGGAACAGCCGATCGATGGCGTTGCGGGTGCGTTCCTCGCTGGCCGGCATGAGGTGCCTGTACACCCGAAGGGTGAATCCGGGGTCGGAGTGGCCGAGGTAGGAGGCGAGCGCCTTGATGCTCTCCCCCGCGTCGAGCAGCGCCGAGGCGTAGAAGTGCCGCAGCGCGTGCATGCCGGTCGACCTCGACGGCACGATGCCGGCCGCCGTGACGGCCGGTCGCCACGCTTGGCGTCGAACCAGCAGCGGTTGATCGCCTTGCGCCAGGTGGTGGTCAGGATGAGGTCCGTGGTGACCTGCTTTGTGCTGGTCGGGTCTTCCCACGGAGGGTGACGGTCAGCGGAGGGTGGTCCTTCATGTGCTGCCGCAGAACGTCCGCCACCGATGCCGGCAGCGGCACACGGCGGTCCCGGTTGTTCTTGGGCAGACCGAGGACGAGCCGGTGGCGGACCAGCTTCACCTGACGTTGGATGTGCAGCCGACCGGCGTCGAAGTCGACGTCGTCGACGGCGAGGCCGAAGACCTCGCCCTGTCTCATGCCACAGCCGGCCCCGAGGTCGACAACGGCCCGGTAACGCTCGGGCAGGCAGGCCCGGATGGCGGCGATGTCGTCGAGTTTCTACCGCACCACGCGGCGCTCGATGGGACGCGGTTGGCTGACCGACCGGGCGGCAGAGGTTCTTCGGGATCCGCTCGTCGTCGACGGCCGCGCCGAGGATGGTGCGCAGGTGGACGAAAAGCACCGAGCGGGTCGACGGGGCAAGCTTGCCAACAAGGCCGGCGTCCCACTCGCGGATATGGCCCGGCTTGATGGCGGCCAGCTGGCGGTTGCCGAAGTACGGCAGTAGGTGCCGGCGTACCCGAATCTCCGTGGTCTCGCGAGTCGACTCGTCGAAGCTGCGAATGCGGAGCCAGCTTTCGGCGTAATCGCCGAAGGTGATCCGGCCTGCCGCCGGGTCGACGTACGCGCCGCGCAGCTGGCATCCACGACGTTCTCGGCCCGGTCTACAAGCCCTGCCCCGCCTGCCTCGGCCGCTGACGAGGCAAGGTGCCCGACAGGTTTTGGCGGGAGACCTCATAGGCCCACGAAACCAGCGACATGCACAGACAATAACGCCGCCAGTGGTCTATCAGTCTCCCCAACCCGGGCTGTGGGCGAATCGGTTTCCTGGCTTGCGCGACACGTCCGGCTAGCCGGGTGGCGATGGCGGCTCGGGTGGGCGTCCTCTCGCGCGTGCGGCGTCGGAGATGGCGATCCCGGCTAGGACTGCGGTGGCGGCGAGGGTGGCCATGAGCGGCGGTACGAGGAGCATTATCGGTGTTAGGGCGGCCAACGCGAGCAGCCCGATCGGTCGATCCCGGGACACCCGGGCGAAGATCGCGTACTCGAAGCGGGCACGCCCGGCCAGGAACAGCGCAGGTCCGCCGAGGATGACGGCGATCCAGGCCGGTTGAGCGTGCCTGGTTGGATGGGCGATGACGAGTTCGGCGCCGACGGCGGTGACGACGATGCCGGCCACCATGACCAGGTGGGCGTAGAACGCCGATAGGCCAAGGCGGGCCGGGTCATGGGATGCCGAGATGGCTGCGGCCGACAACTCCCCAGCGCGGTAGATGTAGATGCGCCAGAGCAGCACCGTGGTGGCGATCGACACCACGAACGCCGCGGTCCGGTCGGGCGCGAAGCCGTCGCCGCCGAAGGTCGAAGCGGAGACCAGGATCAACTCGCCGAGCGCGATGATGAAGAACTGCCGGTGGCGCTCGGCCAGGTGCTCGGCCGCGCTCGGCAACTCCGACGCGGGCGAGCGGCCCAGGCCTGGCGTGGGGTAACGGAGTTTGCCTGCCGAGTAGTCCAAGGCTACCGCCAGCGCCCACAGTGCCTCACGGGCGGCGCCGTGCACGAGCGCCCCCGCGATCCACGGCACGGCGGATACGCAAAACCAGATAAGCACCCGTCCGGCGCCTCGCTGCAGTTCGTGGCCCCGCAGGGCGATCAGAAGGACGAGGCTGCGACCGATCTGGATGGCGAGGTACGCGCCCGCGAAGACTAGGGCCTGCGCGCCGAACGCCGCCGGAAGCGCGACAGCCATCACCAGGCTGCCGAACAGGGTCGCGATGACCAGCAGCTGTATCGGCGGCCGCTGCGGGTTGAACCTGTCGGGGACCGTCGCCGTGCTGCACCAGACCCACCACACCGCCAGCAGCAATACCAACGTGTGGAAGGCGCCGCGCCACGTGAGATCCTGGCTGAGCACGCGCGAGAGCTGGGTGAGCACGTAGACAAACGCCAGGTCGAAGAACAGTTCCAGGAACGTTGCCCGTTGCGGATCCCCGGGTTTCCGCAGCAGCTCGCCTGCCCTACTCGTCGTCATCGGCTCGCCCGTCCTGTGGCTTTGCGCCCGTGTTGAGGCATTCGTACCATGTGGCAGGGCTGGTGAACACGGATCTGCGACCGTGGCCGCGTTACACGGGCGGGCGATGGTAAGGCCGGTCAGCTCCTGCTATCCGTCGCCGCCGGTTCGGACCAGCTCGTCGACCTGGCCCAGGCGTCGGGCCGGTGCTACAGGCGTCGGACTGTTGATCAGGTCCTGATACCGATTCATCACGCAGGTCCTGAGACCCGACAGCCATCTGCCGCGCCGGCTGCCGGCAATGTGGTTTCAAAGTTTCTGTACGTCTTCAAGGCGGCCCGCAACGGGCCGCACGCGCCGCCGTCAAACGTCGACCAACGATGACCGTGGACAACCAGCAGCGCCCGAAGAAACAGCAGGTCAGCCACCATGCACGGGCGACTGACCTGGTGGGCGACGGACGAGTCGACCTGTACGCCGGATTCTGTGCGCGGCGCGCACCCCGAGGGGTCCGCGCCGGCGGCGGCCATCCATCTCGGCCTGCCGTCGCCGGCAGGCTCCAGCGGCCTACCCGCAGACATCGGGCGGGCAACCCTCAAGCGTCTGCGCCGGGTCGTCATCTTGCGGTGACGGCCCTTGCTTGGCCTTGCTCCGGGTGGGGTTTACCGAGCCACCCCGGTCACCCGGGGTGCTGGTGGGCTCTTACCCCACCGTTTCACCCTTACCGTCCCCGATGGGGTCGGCGGTCTGTTTTCTGTGGCACTGTCCCGCGGGTCGCCCCGGGTTGCCGTTAACAACCACCCTGCCCTGTGGAGTCCGGACGTTCCTCGGCGGCGGGCCAGGCCCGCCGACGCGACCGCCCGGTCGACTCGTCCGTCGCGCCCTCATCCTAACGACCACATGCCTACCTCCATTTCCGCCCCGGGCGGTGGCCGACCGCCGCGGGCATACCTCGTCACCAGTTCGACACCACCGGCTCGCCGAAGATCTGCTCGCCGTCGGCGCGTTCGGTGAGCATCGCCGCGGTGAGCAGCCGACCGTTGCCGTCGAGCGCCCGCACAGTCACCGAGGACCCGACCGGCAGGGTCAGCACCGCCGCACCGTCGCGTACCAGGGCGGCTGATCGGACCTGGCCGGCCGCCACCGCCTCGATCCGGACCGCCTCCCGGGGCGGTACGACCAGCAGGCGGTCGGTCAGCACGGCGTGGTCCCTGGAGCGGGCGGGCACCCGCACCGCCGCCAGGTCGTCGACGGAGCTGATTCCGGTGGCGACCAGCGCCGCCTGCCCTCCGATGCTCGCCTGCGTCCCGGTGTCGTGGAGGGCCGTCTGCTCGCTGGTGCCGAGAGCGAGCAGGCCGCCCTCACCGGCGCCGACCTGCAGCAGCAGCGGCCCGTCCCCCGGTGGGCCGACGAGCACCGACTCGGTCTCGTCGGCGAGGTCCAGCCGCCCTGCCCACCGGATCACCGGCTCCGCTGCCGCACCGAGGCCGCTGGTTCGGGTCAGCGTCCGGTACGACCTGCCGGCGTCCCGAGGAACGCGCCACTCGTCGATCGTCGGGGCCGGTGACGGCCGAGCGTCCGCCGGCTCGACGGAGTCGGTGGGAGTCTCGCCGACCATCTCGTACCAGTGGCCGATCGGCCCTTCCTGGCGCACCTGCCCGTCGCACTCGACCCGCCACCAGCCGCGCGCGGACTGCCGCTCCAGCAGCAGCCGATCGCCGGCCGAGGACGGCTCCCACCGCCTGCGTACCTCGCCCTTGGCGACCGACGCGGACCGGCTGTACGACACGGCACAGCCGGTCGGGGCGAGGCCCAGCAGCCACTGCTTCTGATCGCCGGGCAGGCCGGACGCGGCGTCGAGCACGGTGAACGGGGTAATCGGGCCGTTGCTCAAGCCGCCGCCGTCCAGCAGGCGTCGCGGTGATGCCCCGACGGAGGCCTCCCGGGTCACGAGCGCCGCGTGAGTGTCGGAGTGGAAGGCCAGCACCACCTGTCGGTATCCGGCGGATTCGTCGGCGTAGAGCAGCTTCACGCTGGGCAGATCCGCAGCGATGTAGAGGCTGTCCCGCTCGCGGTCGAAGAGCTGGGTGACCTGGGCGACGAACTCCCGGTCGTCGGCGAGGTCTCCCCGGGTTGGTGAGTTGACCAGTCGCCATGTCCACGGCGAGTCGACCGGGTAGCCGTGGCCGAGCTTCGACGGATCACGGGGCCTTCCGTCGAGCCCGCCGACGCCGAGTGCCGCCGGGCCGACCAGCGCGGTCGCGAGGAGAGCGGCCACCGCCGCCCCGAGGCCGGCGATGCGGCGCCGCCGACGCCGTCGGGCCTGCCGCACCAATCGGGTGTACGGGTCCGCATCCGGGACCACCGTCTCAGCGATCGACGCCAGTCGCGCGCGCAGTTCGTCGACGCTCATCCCCGCTCCCCCACCAGCTTGTTCGGCACCGTCGCGGCGCCGTGGACCGGCCTGCCCAGCACGTCCCGCAGCCGGGTCAGCCCACGCGCCGCCTGGCTCTTCACCGTCCCGACCGAGCAGCCCATCGCCTCCGCCACGGTGGCCTCCGACAGGTCCTCCCAGTACCGCAGCACCAGCACCGTGCGCATCCGGTTCGGCAGTCGGTCCAGCGCGGCGAGCAGTTCGTCGCGGACGACGACCGCGTCGGTGGCGTCCGGGGACGGCCGATCCGGAATGGCGGCAGTCAGCAGTTCGCGTAGTCCGCGCCGCCGCCACCGGCTGTTCCGTTCGTTGACCATCGCCCGGCGGACGTACGCCATCGGATCGTCAACGCGCAGCCAGTGCCGCATCACCTTCAGCAGCGCCTCGTGCACGAGGTCCTGCGCCGCGTCCCGGCTACCGGTGAGCAGGTACGCGGTGCGCAACAGGTCGGGATAGCGGACCTCGACGAACTCGCGGAAGTCCGGGTCATCCACCCGCCGACCCCCTGTCGTGACCGTGCACGTGCCACTCCCTCCGTCGGGTCCGTCACAGGCAACGACGCGACGGCGTCCCAAAAGGTTGAGAGGGCGGGCAGCGTACTAGCCTCGGGGGCCTATGGATCTCTCCCACGCCGCGCTGCTGCTGGCCGCCGGTCTCGCTGCGGGCACGGTCAACGCGGTGGCCGGTGGCGGATCGCTGATCACCTTCCCGGCGATGATCGCGGTCGGGCTTCCCCCGGTGCCGGCGAACGTCAGCAACTCCGTCGCCGTGTTCCCCGGCTACCTGGCCAGCGTGGCGGGCAGCCGGGCCGACCTGCCGCGTCCGCGGGCGCTGGCCACGCTGGTGCCCACCACGATCGTCGGCACGATCGCCGGGGCGTTGCTGCTGCTGGCCACCCCGGCCCGGGCCTTCGAGTTGGTCGTACCGTTCCTGGTGCTCGGCGCGACCGCGGTGCTGGCCTTCCAGGACCCGCTGCGCCGGTTGGTCGGTCACCCCCGCGACCTGACGCCGCGCCGGCGGACCATCGCGGTGCAGACGATGGTCGCGCTCGGCGCGGTGTACGGCGGGTACTTCGGCGCGGCGCTCGGGGTGATGCTGGTCGCCAGCCTGGCCCTGGTGCTGGACGCGACGCTGGCCCGGGTCAGCGCGATCAAGAACCTGCTCTCCGCGGTGGTGGGGCTCACCACGCTTGTGGTGTTCGCCCTCTTCGGCCCGGTGAACTGGGCGACCGTCGCGGTGGTCGCTCCGGCCACCCTGATCGGCGGGTACGCGGGTGCCCGGCTGGTCCGCCGGCTTCCGCCGGTGCTGCTCAAGACGCTGATCGTGGTCTTCGGCACCGTGATCGGGCTCTACCTGCTCTGGCGCGCCCTCGGCTGACCCACCCCCGGGTTCAGTACGCCTCGCCGACCGGCTCCTCCGGGGCGTGTTCGGCGTCGGAGGCGGCCCGGTTCCACCGGGACCAGAGCACCCGCTCGCCGTAGCCGGCGGCCATCAGGTGCGCGGAGGCCAGGTAGACCAGCACGCCGACGGAGAGCACCCCGAAGCCCACCCAGAACGGCAGGGCCAGCGAGTGCTCGGCGAGCTTGCCGGAGATGATCGGCGCGGGTGCGGCGGCGCCCCAGCGGACGAGGTTGAACGCCCCGGTGGCCACCCGCCGGTCGCTGGAGCCCAGACCCAGCGCCAGGTCGGTGAGGTTGGCGTTGGCCAGCCCCATGCAGAGCCCGGCGAGCACCAGCACGACCAGTGCCTCGGCCGTGCTGGTCGAGGTGGCGAAGAGCACCATGCAGGCCAGGAGCCCGACGATGGCGACGCCGACGGTCTGCACCGCGCCGATCCGGTGAGCGAGCCGGTGCCCGATCACCAGGATGCCGGTGGCCAGGCCGAGCCCCCAGCCGGTGAACGCCAGGCCCAGCGGGATGACGTCCAGACGCAGGAAGAGCGGCGTGTAGCCGAGCACCACGAAGAAGACGAAATTGTACGCGGCGGTGACCACGCAGAGCGCGATGAACGCCGGCCGGCGGTAGGTGGCGAAGATCTGCCCGACCCGCACCGGCGCCTGCCGGTTGGTCGGTTCGCGCAGCTTGCGCGCGGCCACGCCGAGGGCGAGGACCATGAAGACCCCGCAGACGAAGAACGGCAGCCGCCAGCTGATCTCGCCGAGCAGGCCGCCGATCAGCGGTCCGACGGCGAAGCCGAGACCCAGCGCGGTCTCGAAGAGGCCGACCACCCACTCCCGGTCGACGGCCAGGTTGACCAGCACCACCATGGCGGTGGCGAAGAACATCGCGTTGCCCAGTCCCCAGACGCCGCGCAGCACGGACAGCTGCACGATGCTGTCGCTGAACGAGGCGAGGATCGCGGCCGCGCCGACCACGGAGACGCCGGTGATCAGCACCGGCTTGAAGCCGAACCGGCCGCTGGCCAGCGTCGCCGGGATCATGCCGAGCGCCATCACCGCGATGTACGCGGTGAACAGCAGCTCGACCTGCCAGGCGGTGACCCCGATGGCCTCGCCGATGGCGGGCAGGATCGGGTCGACGACGGCGATGCCGGCGATGGCGAGGAAGGCCACCAGCGTGGTGGCGTAGATGGCACTGCGGTTCGGTTCGGAACGCCGATCCACTCGGACTCCCCAGATAGCTGTATGGTACAGGTACTTATCCTGTATGATACAGCTATGAGCGAGGACGACTCCACGGACACCGAGGCCACCCTCGGCCGGATCGAGACCGAGGTGGCCATGCTGATGCGCTTCGGCGAGGCCACCCGGCGGGCGACCGGCACCGCCGAGCACCGGGTGCTGGATCGCGCGGCGTACGTCATCCTGCGCCACCTGGCCGACGCCGGCCCGCAGAACGTCTCGGCGCTCGCCGCCCGGCTCAACCTGGACGGCTCGACGGTGACCCGGCAGGTCTCCGCCCTGCAACGCGACGGCCTCATCGTCCGCGCACCCGACCCGGCGGACGGCCGTGGCACGGTCATCTCCCCCACCCCGGCCGGCCTGCAGCGGATGGCCGCCGTGCAGGCCGCGCGCACCCGGCTCTACGGCGACATGCTGGCCGAGTGGAGCACCGAGGACCGGGCCACCCTGGCGGCCCTGCTGGGCCGCCTCAACCAGGCCCTGCTGTCCCGCAACCGCCGCCGCTGAGATGAAAGGAGGAGCCCCTTGTTAACGCCTGGGCGTTAACAAGGGGCCCCTCCTTTCAGGCGACCGGCTCGCGGGCGGAGTCGGCGTCCTTCTCGATCCCGGGGGTGACCCGGGGGTCGCCCTCGTCGGCGAAGTAGTCGTCCGGCGTGGTGCCGTCGACTCCCTCGGCCACCTTCGCGGCCCGCAGCACCAGCGTCAGCAGCGCCGCGACCGCCAGGTTGACCAGCACGGCCACGATTCCGACGTAGATCGTCTTGGTGGTGTCGAAGCCGAACTCCTTCAGGGGGAACGCCGAGCCGCCGAAGTGCTTCCGGGTCGGGCTGGCGACCTGGTAGAGCATCCACATGCCGAGCGCCATGCCGACCGCCCAGCCGACGATCAGGCCGGTGCGGTGGAACCAGCGGGTGTAGAGGCCCAGCGCCACCGCCGGCAGCGTCTGGAGGATGATCACGCCGCCGATCAGCTGGAGGTCGATCGAGAACTGCGGGTCGAGGAAGACGATGCAGGCCACCGCACCGACCTTCACCACCAGCGAGGTGATCTTCGAGACGTTCGCCTCCTGGGCGGCGGTGGCGTCCCGCTTCAGGTACTCCTTGTAGATGTTGCGGGTGAACAGGTTCGCCGCCGCGATCGACATGATCGCCGCCGGCACCAGCGCCCCGATGCCGATCGCCGCGTACGCGACACCGGCGAACCAGTCCGGGAACTGCTGGTCGAACAGCAGCGGCACGATGGTGTTGTTGTCCACGGTGCCCTCGGTGGCCCCCGGCAGCGGCTTCACCCCGGCCGCGATGGCCATGAAGCCCAGCAGCGCGATCAGCCCGAGCAGCAGGCTGTACGCCGGCAACGCCGACATGTTCCGCTTGATCACGTCGCGGTTCCGGCTGGCCAGCACACCGGTGATGCTGTGCGGGTAGAGGAACAGCGCCAACGCCGAGCCGAGCGCCAGCGTCACGTACTGGAGCTGGTTGTTGCCGTTGAGCAGCACCCCGTCGTTCGGGTTGGGCGAGGCGTCGAACTTCGCGTCGGCGGCGGCGAAGATGTCACCCCAGCCGCCCAGCTTGTACGGCAGGTAGAAGACCGCCACCAGGATCACGATGTAGATCAGCGTGTCCTTGACGAACGCGATCAGCGCCGGCGCCCGCAGCCCCGACTGGTAGGTGTAGGCGGCCAGAATGGCGAACGCGATGATGATCGGCAGGTGCCGGGCCACCGCGTTGTCGCCGGTCACCCCCATCGTCTTGAGCACCGCCTCGATGCCGATCAGCTGCAGCGCGATGTACGGCATGGTGGCCACGATGCCGGTGATCGCGATCAGCAGCGCCAGCACCGGCGAGTCGAACCGGTTGCGGACGAAGTCGGCCGGCGTGACGAACCCGTGCCGGTGCGACACCGACCAGAGCCGGACCAGCACCAGGAAGACCAGCGGGTAGATCACGATGGTGTACGGCACCGCGAAGAACCCGGCCGCGCCCGCCCCGAACATCAGCGCCGGCACCGCCACGAAGGTGTACGCGGTGTAGAGGTCACCGCCGACCAGGAACCAGGTGATCCAGCCGCCGAAGCTGCGCCCACCCAGGCCCCACTCGTCGAGGTGGGCCATGTCCTTCGGGGCACGCCAGCGGGCGGCCACGAAGCCCATCGCACTCACCAGCAGGAAGAGCGCCGTGAAGACGATGATCTCGGTGAGATGGTCCTTCCACATCAGCGTCCACCCCGCTTCTTCGTCATCTGGTAGACCAGGGTGGTGGTGGCGACGCCGAGCACGATGTAGGCCAGTTGCAGCCAGTAGAAGCGCGGGAAACCGAGGATCCGGGGCGAGTCGCCGTTGAAGAAGGCCGGGATCAGCGGCACCACGATCGGAACGAAGAGCAACCAGTTCCAGGGACTGTGATCCTTCGCCCTGGACGGCGCCGTGGTGGGCGCCTCCGGTTCGGGTGCAGCCATCTGACACACCTCCGGTAAGTCGTAGCTCGCGATGTAACGGCCGGAGGCTACGACCCTGTGACCGCCGTCACGATCAATGAGCGGACGGCGCTGCGCCGAACGGCCGGCGGGCTGCGCCGAACGGCGCGACCGGCCGGATCGGCGGCGGTGGCTCAGGTGCCGGGGAGGTGCGCGGTGTCGTTGACGGTGCGGACGGCGACGCCGCCGTCGGGCCACAGGTCCAGCACCGAGATGCCGGCCGCGTCCAGGAAGAGCCGGTGCAGGAAACCGTCGCCGGCGGCGAGGGCGTCGCGCAGCACCAGCTTGATCGGCGATACGTGCGAGACGACCACCACGGTCTCCCCGGGGTACGCCCCGAGCAGCCCGGTGACCGCCCGGCGGCTGCGCTCGGCGACCGCGGTGAACGACTCCCCGCCCGGCGGGGCGACCCGGGTGGAGGCCAGCCAGGCGTCCATCTCCCCCGGCCACTGGTCACGCACCTCGGCGAAGGTGCGCCCCTCCCAGGCACCGAAGTCGCACTCGATGAGGTCGTCGTCGGTGCGTACCGGCGGGTCGCCGAGCGCACCGGCGATGGCCGCCGCGGTCGCCGTACACCGGGACAGGGGTGAGCTGACCACGGCCGCGACGGACGGGGCCAGCGCGGCCACCCGGGTCGCGGTGGCGCGGATCTGGGCCCGGCCCCGCTCGGAGAGCGGCACGTCGCCGCGCCCGGAGTAGCGGCGCTGCTCGGTGTAGATCGTCTCGCCGTGCCGGACCAGGATCAGCCGGGTGGCGGTGAAACTCGGCCGCGGCTCCCAGGAGGGCGGCGCGGTCGCCGGGTCGGTGCCGGTGTTCGTGGCCGCCGGCGCAGCGACGGTGGCCGGCGCGGGCTGCGCCGCGGGCCGGCCGGCGGCGGCGTCCATCGCCGCGTTGGCCAGGGCGTCGGCGTGTCGGTTGCGCTCCCGGGGGATCCATTCGAAACGGACGGCGGCGAACCGGCCCACCAGCCCGGCCGCCTGGGCGGCGAGCGGGCGCAGGCCGGGGTGCTTGATCTGCCAGCGCCCGCACATCTGCTCGACCACCAGCTTGGAGTCCATCCGGACGTCCACCTCGGCGGCACCCACCTCGGCGGCGGCCGACAGGCCGGCGATCAGACCCTGGTACTCGGCGACGTTGTTGGTGGCGGTGCCGATCGACTCGGACCGCTCGGCCAGCACCTCACCGCTGGCCGGGTCGCGCACCACCGCGCCGTAGCCAGCCGGGCCCGGGTTGCCCCGGGACCCGCCGTCAGCCTCGACGACGACCACGCGCGGCGCCACGACCTACAGGCCCGACTCGTTGGTGCGGACCATGATGCGCCGGCAGTCCTCGCAGCGGACCACCTCGTCCGGGTCGGCCTTGCGGATCCGGGCCAGGTCGGCGCCGGAGAGCTCCAACCGGCAGCCGCCGCAGCGACCTGCGGTCAGCAGGGCGGCACCCAACCCGGTGTCCTGACGGATCTTGTCGTAGAGGGTGACCAGGTCCGCCGGGAGATCACCGGCGAGCGGCTGGCGGGCGCCGCGCTTGAAGTCCTCTTCCCGGGTGATCTCGGCCAGCGCCTCGTCGCGGCGCTGCTCGGTGGCGGCGCGCTTCTCCCGCGCGTCGGCCAGCCGCTGCTCCACGCCGTCGAGGACGCCCTGCGCGGTCTCCCGCTGCTCCATCAGCTCCAGCTCGGCGTCCTCCAGGTCGCCCTGGCGCCGGTTGAGCGAGACCAGCTCGTGCTGCAGCGCCTCCAGCTCGCGGGCCGGGCCGGTGCCCGCGGCCAGCCGGTTCTCGTCCTTCTCCTTGCGGGCGCGGACCTGCTCGACGTCCTTCTCCATGCGGGCGATGTCCCGGTCCAGATCGTCGACCGCCACCTGGGCGCGGACCCGCTCGTCCTCCAGCGCCGACAGCTCGCGGGCCAGCGCCTCCAGCTCGGCCCGCTCCGGCAGCGTGCGACGCCGGTGGGCGAGCTGGGCGAGGGCGGTGTCGATCGCCTGGAGGTCGAGCAGGCGACGCTGCACCTGGGGGTCAGCCTTCACGGTCGGGCTCCTTGTCGTCCACAACGGGTGCGGCGGCGTGTACGGTCCACGGATCGGTGTCCAGGTTGGACACCAGCGTCTCGACGCCCAGCGCCTCCCGCAGGAAGGCGGCCAGGTCGTCCAGCCACGGTCGTTCGGTCGCCCAGTGGGCGGCGTCGATCAGGGCGGGACCATCGGCGGCGAGGTGCTCGCCGGCCGGGTGGTGCCGCAGGTCGGCGGTGAGGTACGCGTCGACCCCGGCGGCGCTCGCGGCGGCGAGGAAGCCGTCCCCCGACCCGCCGCTGACGGCGAGGGTACGAACCATACGCCCGGGATCCCCCGCCGCGCGAACTCCCCACGCCGTGACGGGGAGCACGGCGGCGGCGTGCCGGGTCAGCTCCGCGAGGGTCATCGGGCGGGGCAGCTCGCCGATCCGACCGATGCCCCGACCGTCGCCCCGCGCGGGCGAGGAGGGTGCGGGCGGGTGCAGCGGGCGCAGCCCGGTCAACCCGAACCGGGCGGCGAGGGCGTCCGAGACGCCCGGGAAGGCCACGTCGGCGTTGGTGTGCGCGACGTGCAGCGCCACCCCGGCCCGGATCAGCTGGTGCACGATCCGACCCTTGAACGTGGTCGGGGCGACCGAGGAGACCCCGCGCAGCAGCAGCGGGTGGTGCGCGACGATCATGTCGACGCCGGCGGCCAGCGCCTCGGCGACCGTCTCGGGCACCACGTCGACCACGCAGAGCACCCGGCGGACCGCGGCGGTCGGCTCACCCAGCACCAGACCCACCCGGTCCCACTCCTCGGCCCAGGCGGGCGGGTAGCGCCGTTCCAGCTCGGCCACCACGTCGGCGACGGTGGGGGTGGATGCGCTAGTGCTCACGGCGGGCCAGCTTACCGTCGCCGGGGCCCGCGGGCGGCCACGCCCGCCCGACCCGCCCTGCCCGACCACCGACCGGGAGAGCACCGGGCGGCCGGGCGGGGCCGTGGAGCGGCCTACGCGGCGCGGCAGGCGACCGAGCGCAGGGCGGCCAGCGGCATCGGCCAGGGGAACGCGTGCAGGGACTGCTCGCCGGTCCCGGGCGGGTGCAGGGCGACCACGTGGTCGCCGAAGAGCACCGTCACGCCCCACTCGGCCAGCCGGGCCACCCCCGCCCGGAACGCGGGGTGGGCGGCCATCGCGGCGTTGGTGAACGGCACCGCCACGATCGGTACGCCCCTGCCCTGCGCCTCCACCAGCAGCCCGAGCGCGAGGGTGTCGGCGATCCCGGCAGCCCACTTGTTGACCGTGTTGACCGTCGCCGGGCAGACGATCATGGCGTCGGCCGGCGGCAGCACGTCCGGGTCACCGGGATTCTTGTAGTGCGTGCGGACCGGGTAGCCGGTCTGCCGGACCAGGGCGGGCTGGTCGACGAACTTGGCGCCGTCCGGCGTGGTGATCACGCAGACCTCCCAGCCGTCGGACTGGGCCAGGCCGACCAGACGCCCGACGTGCCGGGCCAGCGGCGAACCGCAGGCGATGACGTAGAGCACCCCACGGTGCTCGCTGACGCGTTGCGGGCCGGCCATCAGACCGGCTCCGGGCTCATACCCCTACTCCCATGTGCTCAGCCAACTCCGCTACCGGAGAAGGCGGCGCACCACGTGTGCGACGCAGGATGTCCGACATCACCTCGTGCGCGATCGGGCGGCACCGGATCTCCGACGGCGCGAGCCGGTCGCCGCGCAGCAGCATCTCGCCGGCGTTGGCGACATCGCCGATCTGGGCGAAGCCGCGGGAGATGTCGAGCAGGTGGTGAGCCCGGCGCTCGGGCAGCAGCGCGTTGAACGCCGGCTCGTCGATGCGCAGCTGGTGCACCTCCACCGCGCGGCCCCCGTCGCCCAGCTCCACCGCCGCGGCGGCCCGGTGCAACTCCACATTGGTCGGCCCGAACGAGGTCCAGTAGTGGTTGTGGTCGCCCCCGAGCAGGGTGGCTGCCTCCTCCGCGCCGTTGATCAGGTCGTCGACGGTCGCCGAGTCGCCGATCCGGGAGGCCGCCATCGCGCCCTGCAACAGCAGCAGGCCGTACACCGAGAGCCGCGCCGGGGAGGGATCGTTGCCGCCGCCCGGGGCGAGGCGGTTGGCGATGGTGACGTTGAGCTCCAGGGCCGGGCGGGCCCGACCCATCGCCACCAGGGCGTTGCACACCCGGGTGGTGGCGATGCCGGCCAGCAGCGGATCGTCGGCCCGCTGGGCCACCGCCATCGACCGGTCCGCGGCCAGCCAGGCCAGCTCGCACTCGCCCAGCTTACGCAGCACCGAGGAGGCGATCTGGTAGACCTGACCGAGCAGGTGCGCCGCGTCGGCCGCCTGGTCGCCGCCGTAGCCGGCGTCGGCCGCCTGGGCGTCGCGCAGCAGCTTGGGCAGCGCCCGGGTCAGCATCCCGTAGCGGCCGTACTGGTAGGTGAGCCAGGCGTGGCTGACGGCCTTGCGCATGTCGGCCAGCGGCGGCGGGAAGGGCGCGGCGTCGAAGTACGCGCTCATCGAGTCGTACCGCTCCAGCGCCGCCCGGATCTCCTGCACCTCGACCTGGTCGATGCAGTTCAACGCGTCGGTGCGCCGCTCCGGGTCCTTGCCCATCAACAGTTGCACGTCCACCTGGAGGATATCGGCGATCTCGTAGACCACCGAGAACTTGTCCAGCCGGCGCACCCCGCGCTCCACCTTGTCCACCCAGCTCTTCGACTTGCCCAACCGGTCCGCGAAGACCTGCTGCGACATCTTGCGTCGCCCCCGCCAGTAGGCCACTCGCCGCCCTATGGGTAGCTCGTCCATCTCCCCATCCCTCCCCTGTCCGCCGCCGGGCGCTCGGGCCGTGGGCGGTGTCCGCGGGTGCGGCGATCCGTTCTTTTCTCAGGTTTTCGCCGGTCGCACAGCCTGTACGTCAGCCGTCCGGCCAGTCCTCGTACTTTTCGTGCAAGTTGCACGAGCCGTTCGTCAACCTCAACGATCGTGGGTTACGGCAGTGACGGTGCTCGAACTACGACCTGGCACCGGCCGGGCCCGACGAGGGGAGATGGCACGCATGTGGGGGAATGTCGGACCGCGCGTCGCCCAACTGTCGCCATTGGAACGGGTCCGGCTGCGCCGGATCGCCGTGCGGTACGCCGCGCACGGCTGGGAGGTCACCCCCGGCGCCTGCCTGGCCCGCAGCCGGTTCGTGTGCGGCCGCGCCGGCTGTCCCACCGTCGGCTGCCACCCGGCACTGGAGAACTGGGAGATGGCGGCCAGCGCCGACCCGGCCCGGGTGGCCACCTGGTGGCGGACCCGCCCGCACGGCGTCCTGCTGCCCACCGGCCGGGCCTTCGACGTGCTGGAGGTCCCCGCACACGTCGGCCGGCAGGCGCTCGCCGCCGTGCAGGACCACCCCGCCGGCACCGGCGTACGCGGACCGGTGCTCGTCACCCCGACCGGGCGGTGGATGTTCCTGGTCCGTCCCGGCGACGCGCTCCGGCCGGAGCTGGACCACTGCTTCCACGTGGTCCGGCACGGCCCCGGCTCATGGATCCCGGCGCCCCCCACCCGGCTGCCCGAGGGGCCGGTGCACTGGGCGGTCGCGCCGGAGCAGGCGCGCTGGCAGCTACCGGACTCCTACCTGGTGCAGAACACGCTGGTCGAGGTCCTGCGCGCGACCGGGGTGACGCTCGCCCCCGACCTGCTCCCCGGTCACCTGCCGCTGCCCCGGCGGGGCATGTGACCCGCACCGCCCGCGGGCCCAGGCGGCAGAGCCGATCCGGCGCCCGACAGCGTCGCCGGGGCGCCGGTCCTCGTTGAGCCCAGGACGGCGCGAACGCGCGCCACGAGCGGGGGATCGATGTCCACGGACGACACAGCACCTCACCCCGGCGGCACCGAGCCGCCCCGTCACAGCCGCCCACCCCACCGGTGGGCCGGCACCCGCCCGTCCGGCTCCCGGCCGGGCCGCCCACGGCCCACCGGCACCCGACCCGCCGGCACCCACCGCCCGCGCGGCTAGCCGACCTCCGGCAGTTCGGTGGAGCGCAGGCAGTGGCCGTCGTCGGTGATGACGGCGTGGGTGTAACCGGACAGGCGGTCCACCCAACCGATGCCGGCCACCCCCATCGCCAGGGCGGCGGTGGCGTACGCGTCGGCCACCCCGAGGTCGGGCCCGACCACGGTCACCGAACGCAACCCGCTCGCCGGCGCACCCCGGCGCGGATCCAGCACGTGCCGTCCGCGCTCGTAGATCCCCGACGTGGCCACCGCCAGGTCGGTCCCGGCGAGCACCAGGCAGGTCGCCATCGGGTCCCAGGGGTGGCGGACGCCGATCCGCCACGGCTCCCCCGACGGCGCGAGCCCGCGCACCCGGACGTCGCCGCCGGCGTTCACGCAGTGGTTCGGCGCGCCCGCGGCGAGCAGCCGGTCCGAGGCGACCTGCGCCGCCCAGCCCTTGACGAACCCGGACGGGTCGAGCCGGCCGGTGGCGTACGCGTCGAAGAACCCGTCCGTGTCGCCCCACAGGTCGGCGCACGCCTCCAGCACGAACCGCAGGTCCGCCGACGCCTCGGAGAGCAGCACCTCACCCCGGTCGAAGCGGCGCACCTCGCTGTCCGCCCGGTACGTGCTGAACCGGGCGTCCACCTCGCGCATCCAGGCGAAGACCTCGTCCGCCAGCTCGTGCAGCCGCTCCGGCGGCAGGTCGTCGGCGAGGTCCAGGCTGATCGCCGTACCCATGATCTGCTCGACCCGGCGCAGCCCGGGTCGGGTCATCGTCGCCGGCACCTCAGAACGCCTGCTCGAGGGCCGCGCGCAGCGACTGCTTGTAGGAGTCGCTGGTCTCGGTGGCGCCGGAGACGGTGTTGAGGTTGGCGTTCTGCTTCCTGACCACCTCGCCGCCGCTGCCGTTGTACGCCCGCCGCACGTCGTCGCTGTGCTGCTCGGTCTCGCCGGGCCCGCTGGGCAGGCTCACCGTGGTGGCCTCGACGATGCGGCTGCCGGAGACGACGATCTGCACCTGCACCGAGCCGTACTCGTTGAAGACCTCCGTCCCGGTGACCCGGCGGGTCGTCGGCACGGGCGCCTTGGTGGTGGTGCGCGGCGCGCTCGGCGCCTTGGTGGTGGTGGTGCGGGTGCCCGACGGCCGAGCGGTGCTGCGGCTGGGGCGGGGCGACGGATCCGCGTCGGCGGTCTTCGACGGTCTCGGCGCGGTCGTCGGTGCGCCGCTGGCGGCCGGGTCCGGCCCACCGTCGGGCGTGGGGCTGACCGGCTGGGCGGTCGGCAGGTCCTGGGCGACCTGGGTGGTCGTGCCCGGCGAGCCCTTGAGCACCACCAGTGCGGTGGTGCTGGCGGCCAGGCCGGTGATCGCGAGGAACGCGCGACGCATGCGATGCCTTCCTACAGCTCGAAGGTGGCCAGGTGGATCTGCCGGCGGGGCACGCCGGCCCGGCGCAGCACGCGCACCGACTGCTCGACCAGGCCGGGCGGGCCGCACAGGTAGACGTCACGGCGGGCCACGTCGGGTACCAGCTCACGCAGCCCGTCGGGGCTCATCACCTGGCGGGGGCCGGGGTCGTCGCGGGAGCCGATGACGTACCAGACCGCGGTGTCCCGGGCCTGGGCCAACCAGTCCAGCTCCCGGCTGAGCAGCACGTCGGCCGGGGTGCGGGCCCGGTAGATCAGCGCGGCACCGGGCGGAAGCTCCTCCAGCATGGCGCGGATCGGGGTGATGCCGCTGCCGCCGGCGATCAGCAGCGCGCGGTCACGGACCCGGTGCGCGGCGGTGAAGGTGCCCGACGGGCCCTCCGCCCAGACCCGGGTGCCCGGGTCCAGGTCGCGCAGGTCGGCGGTGTGCGCGCCGACCACCTTGACGGTGAGCCGCAGCCAACGGCCGTTGGCCGCCGCGGAGACCGAGAACGGGTGCGACTGCCACCAGCAACCGGGGGTGAGGAACCGCCAGCGGAAGTACTGGCCGCCGAGCAGCGGCAGCCGGTCCAGCCGGTCCCCGGTCAGGTAGATGGAGATGGTGTCCGGACTCTCCGCCACCACGTCGGCGACCCGCAGCCGGTGCCGCAGGTTGAGGATGAGCGGCGCGAGCACCCGGCCCCACAGCAGGGCGGCGACCACCAGCAGGTACAGGGCGATCCAGAAGGTACGCACCGGCCCGGGCTTGAACAGCTGCGCGCCGTTGCTGAACTGGTGGCCGAAGCCGAGCAGCAGCACCAGGTAGCTGGACAGGTGCAGCACGTGCCACACCTCGTAGGGCAGCGCGCGGCGGATGGCGCGGACGCTGGTGCAGCCGACCAGCACCATGATGCCGGTGGCGATGAACGCCGAGACCATGTCCTCGTACCTGCTCAGCAGCGTGCCGACCTCGGCGAGGACCGAGTGGCGGTGCAGGCCGGCGTAGCCGACGAGGATCAGCGACATGTGGGCGAGCACGGCGACCAGCAGGGTGGCGCCCACGTCGCGGTGCCAGCGGGCGAGCTGTTCGCCGCCGATCCACCGTTCCAGCACCGGCAGCCGGCTCATCATCAGCACCTGCACCAGCAGCAGGTAGCCGGCGACCAGGCCGGTGATCCGGCCGGCGGCGGTGATCGTGGACGCGGTGCTGCGCAGCGAGCCGGCCGGGGTGTCCAGCCACCACGGCAGCACACTGGCGAGCAGGCCGACCGCGAGCAGCACGGCCAGCAGCCGCCGGCCGCCGGGACCGCGCCGGGCGGGGATCTGCGGGGGTACGGGAGCAGCCGGCCGGCCGCCACGCCGGGACGTGGTCCCGGTGCGGCGGCCGGCGGCGTGGGTGTGCGGGTACGTCACGCGTACAGCTTCATCGGGGCGTACTTCTGGCGGGGGAAGATCTTGTCCACCTCCGCGTTGGTGAGCCCGAACCGGCCCTGCGCGACCGCGCCGTAGACGTTGAACATGTTGTTGTACTCGGGCACGTCACCGGAGTCCAGCTTGTCCAGGCCGTTCCAGGTGCCCAGCAGCGAGCCGGCCAGCTTCTTGCCGGACAGCAGGGTCACCACGCCGCCATGGCCGTGGTCGGTGCCGCCGCTGTTGGAGCCGACCCGTCGGCCGAACTCGCTGGAGACCATGATCGTCACGTCGGCGGCCTGCGGGCCCAGGTCGGTGAAGAACGCGGCCATGGCGCTGGCCAGCTCGTTCAGGCGCCGGTGCAGCTGCCCGCCCTCGCGGGTGCCCTGGTTCTCGTGGGTGTCGTAGCCACCCATGCCGACCGTGGCGACCCGGACGTTGGCGCCGCCCTTGATCAGCTGGGCGAGCTGCTGGAAGGCGTAGCCGACGCCCTCGTACTTGACGCCCTCGCTGGGCTGGTACGGCTTGGCGGCGAGCTTCTGCGCGGTGGCCAGCGCGCCGAGGCCGTCGTGCACGGCCTCCTCGACCGGGTGGTTGATCCCGGTGAAGAGCCCCTTGATGGCCTTCTCGGTGGCGGCGCGGAACCGGTCGTCGCCGTTGAGCCGCAACGAGCCGACGCTGTTCAGCGACAACGCGCCGTTGTTGCCGACCAGCGAACGGGGCAGCGTGCTGCCGATGCCGACGCTGCGGAACGCGGTGCCCTTGCCCAGGTTGTCGACGAGGCCGTCCAGCCAGCCCCGGCCGCCGGTCTCGTTGGGCAGGCCGCCCAGGTTGCAGGCGTCCGCGGCCTGGAAGTGGCTGCGGGACAGCCGTTCGTCGGAGACCGCCGGGATGAAGCCCAGCTGGCCGGCCTTGAGCCACTGCTCCAGCGGCTTGAACGCGCTGGTCAGCTTGAAACCGCGGCCGAGCGCCAGCGAGTCGTCGCCGAGCAGCAGGTCGGGGCGGGCCTTGGCGAGCACCGGGTCGTTGTCCGGCGCGACCAGGCTCAGCCCGTCCAGACCGCCGTAGAGGAAGACGTGGATCAGGGTGCCGGTCTTGGTCGCCGCGAACGACGCCGAGGTGGTGACGAACTGGGCCGTGGCCAGCGCGGTGGCGGTCACCGCGGCGCCGGCGACGAAGGTACGCCGGGTGACGCCCCGACCATCCTGCTGGGCCTCCTCCAGGTCCTCCAGCCGGCGGTAGCGGTCGGCCTCGGCGGCGTTCTCGGCCGCCACGATGTCGGCCTCGGCCCGCAGCAGCGCCTCGGCCGGGTTGTCGGCCAGCCGCCGCACGTCGGGGCATTCGGGGTGCAGGGGGAAAGAGTTGTACACAGTCTTCTCCATCGGGTGCCTCACCGGAGGTGGTGCTGGGGGGACGCGAGGATCGCCCGCGCGACGGCGGTGATGGCCCCGTTGAACGTGGCGTCGACCTTGGCGGTCGCCGGCACGCCGGCCACGCCGAGAATCAGGCTCTTCTCCTTGGCGCTGAGCTTCTGGTGCACGAGGCGCTGGGCCAGCGCGTCCACGTACGCGCCGGCGGTGGTCGGCGGCTTGGCCACCAGCTTCTCCGGCGAGGTGTACGTGAAGGCGGTGCGGTAGCCGGCCACGATCTCGCCGGCCTCGTTCCAGCCGTTGACCATGGTGCCGGCCGAGGTCCAGGCGACGTAGACGTCCGGGTAGCCGTCCGGGGTGGGCTGGCCCATCGGGTACTGGCCCAGCTCGCGCAGCTTGTCGTGGATCTGGCGCAGGCCCCGGGCGAACGGCGTGCGCTTGTTGTCGCCGTTGTCGTGCTTCGGCGACGGATCCGGCGAGACGCCCAGGGTGCGGTACGTGGCGACCAGGTACTCCATCGGCCGGCGCACCTTCTGGCCGACGCCGGCCCAGAACTCCGAGGAGCTGAACAGCGCCATCAGCACCGGCTTGATCAGGCCGTTGTTGGTGGTGTACGTCTTGGCCAGCCGGTCCACGAGGGACTTCGGCGGGGTGTCCGAGACGAACCGGGTGGCCAGGCTCTGCGCCACGTACTTCGCGGTAGACGGGTGCAGCGCGATGTAGGTGATGTACTTGTCGATCGCCGCGTCGGCGGCCTTCGGGTCCTTGCTGTTGTTGGCGTGCGTGAAGCCGAGCACCTTCACCTTGCCGACGTAGTGCCGGTCGGGCCGGAAGATGTACTTGCCGTCCTCGACCCCCCGGCCGGTCTGCAGCATGGCCGCCTGGCGGACGTCCTTCTCGGTGTAGCCGCCGTCGACGCCGACCGAGTAGAGCTCGAGGTTCTCCCGGGCGAGGTTCTCGTTGACCGCGTCCGCGCGGGAGTCGTTCTGGTTCAGGTAGAGCAGCAGCGCCGGGTGCTTGTTCGCGGCGATCAGCATCTCCGGGTAGCTGCCCAGGGCGTGCTTGCGCACCACGTCCTGGTCGAACGAGCTGCGGTACACCTCGCCGCCGTCGAAGTCCGCGGCGACGTGCAGGAAGTCGTTCCAGAAGTCGACCATCACCTCGAACAGCTGGCGCTTCGACCAGATCTGCCGGGCGATGGTGGCGTCCACCACCTCGCGCTCCGGCTGGGCGCCGCGCTCGTTGAGCTGGTCGCGCTGGTCGCGCAACTGCTGCACGGAGAGCTTCTGGGTGGGCAGCTCGGCGAGCTTCAGCTCGGCCTTGCTGGGCGCGATCTTGTCCGGCTCCAACTGGGCGCGAATCCAGCCGTCGATGCCCTGCTTCTTGATGTCGGCGACGACCTGCGGGGTGACCCCGAAGGTGGCCCGCCGGGCCAGGTGCAGGATCGGGTCCTTGGCCAGCACCGTCTTGACGGTCACCTTGGTCTCCGCCGCCGCGGCGGCGGGGCCGGAGAACGTACGGCCACCGCTGGGCGCGTTCTTCTTCAGCGCCTCGCCGGCCCGCGAGCCCATGTAGCTCTCGTTCTGCTCGGTGTAGGTGCGCACCGTGCTGGGCTGCTGCCCACTGGGCCGCGCCGCGGTGCCGTCGGTGACCGTGGTGCCGGTCGCGTCACCGGCCACCGCCTCGTCGCCGAAGAGACCGCGGAACTGCGGGGTCATCGCGAGCGCCGCGCCACCGGCGACCACGGCGGCGGTGCCGCCGAGCGCGACGATGGCCTTGCGCCGTCCCACCTTGCGGTCGGGATCGCGGTCATCGTCCAGATTGGGCAGTCCAGCGCCGGCCGTCCGGGTGGGGGCGGGACGGCCGAGGCCCTCCGGGCCGACCCACTGCGGGCCGCGCGGGCCGGGGGCGGGGTGTCCGGCGTGGGCGTACTCACCGGCGTACTGCTCGCGCGGGTCGGCCTGCGCGGGGTACCCGCCCTGGTAGGGCTGGGACGGGTCGTATCCGTACGGCGCGGACGGGGTGTGGTCGCGGTACCCGTCCGAGGTGTGGTGCTGGCGTCCGTCCCAGCCGCGGTCGTCCCGCGGTCGACGTGGTGGCACATTCTGGTCGGCCATGTACCAATCCCGATTTCTGATGAGCGCCGGCACGACTGCGACCGGGCAGGGGCGGCAGGTGCGGCGACTGTTGCCTGAGGGGGTTGCTACGGCAAGGTAGCCAAGGGGTCAGGTGCCTTCAAGGCACCCCGAACGGCCTCGTACGGGCACTTAAGACAGCCCTCAGCGCGGCACCGGAGCCGGTGCCTACCGCCCGGTAGGGCACGGACCTCCCCAGCAGGGCCGACGCGCGCCGGGCGAGCACGGAACGGGCAGCGCCACCGCTACGCGACACTCTCCGCGTCGTTCACGGCCACAGCCAAACTTAAGGTTCGGATAAGCCGGACCTGAGGCGGACGGCGGCAGCGGGAAAAGTAGCACCAGTGGGTGAGCGTGAGCCGCCGCCGCAGCGGGTATGCCGCCGGACCGCTGAACGCGTGAGGGGAAGGCAGCGCCATGCTCAGCAAAGAGGATCAGCGCAGGTTCGACCAGATCACCCGTCAGCTCCGGGAGAGTGACCCGGCGTTCTTCGCCCGACTGGACCACCGGGCCCGGGCCCGGCGCGGGCGTTATCTGATGCTGTTGACCATTGTGCTGTGGGCTTCGCTGCCGGCGCTGACCGTGTTCGCCGGTCGGCTCGCCGGGGCGATCTGCGCGGTGGTGCTGGTGGCGAACGCCGCCGTCATGTGGCGGTACCGCCGCCGCTGGACCTGACGGCCTCCCGGCCGGGTGGGCCGAACGCCCGGTACGCCCGGCGCAGCCGCTCCAGCAGCCCGGGCCCGCCGATCGCCGGCGCCGGCGGGCCGAGCTGGCGCAGCAGCAGGTCCGGCCCGGTGGCCAGGCTCGGCGGCCGGTCCGGCAGTGGCACCGGGGCGGACCAGAAGCGGTCCACCACCTCGTCGAGCGGGTTCGCCGCCAACCCGGCGAGTACCCGCGCCGCCCCGGCGGGAGCGTCCACGATGGAGGCCGCACCGTCGGGAGTGGACGGCTCCACCGGCAGCTCGACGGGCGGTACCGTCCCCGCCGGCACGCCGGTCGCCTCGGCCCGGCGCGCGCGCAGCCGGTCGAGCAGCTCGGCGCGGCTGCGTCCGCGCCAGTGCAGCAGCTCGAACGGATCCGCGTCGAACGCCTCGGCGAGCAAGTAGAAGGTCGCTGCGAGGTGTTTGCACGGCACGGCGAAGTCGGGGCAGCTGCACCGCTGGGTCAGCTCGTCCATCCCGGTCGGGAAGAGCGGCGCGCCGGCGGCGGCGAACAACTCCTCCAGCTCGGCGGGAAGGTCCCCGGCGAGCAGCCGGGCGCTGAAGAACGCCTGCCCGGCCAGCTCCGTCTCGACCCGGGACCAGAGCTCGGCCGGGAACGGCGCCAGCGCGATCGAGACCTGGTACGGCTGCGGGCGGGAGCCCTGCACGACGGCGCTGACCAGCCCGGGCGTGATGTCCAGCCGGACCACCTGACCGGCCCGGGCGTACGACCGGCCCCGGGTCAGCCGGGTGCCGAGCGCGAACGACTCCAGCACCTCCAGGAAGCGCCGCGACCACCAGGACCGGCCGATGGCGCCCTTGGTGCTGCGCGCCCTGAGCCCACCGTCGACCCGTCGGGGCCGGCCGTAGTCGGCGAAGCTGTTCACTCCACCACCGCCCCGGCCTCCAACGCGAACAGCTCACGCAACTGGCCGGTGGAGAGCTCGGTGATCCACTGCTCGCCGGTGCCGACGACGCGCTCGGCGAGGCTGCGCTTGTCGGCGATCAACGCGGCCACCTTCTCCTCCACCGTGCCGGCGCAGACGAACTTGCGGACCTGCACCCGCCGGCGCTGCCCGATCCGGAACGCCCGGTCGGTGGCCTGGTCCTCCACCGCCGGGTTCCACCACCGGTCGACGTGCACCACGTGGTTGGCGGCGGTCAGGGTGAGCCCGGTGCCGCCGGCCTTGAGGGAGAGCACGAACAGCGCCGGACCGTCCCCCGACTGGAACCGCTGCACCATGGCGTCCCGGTCGGCCTTGCCGACCCCGCCGTGCAGGAACAGCACCTCCCGGCCGAAGCGGGCCGACAGGTGCCCGCGCAGCATGGCGCCGAACTCGGCGTACTGGGTGAACAGCAGCGCCCGCTCCCCCGCGGCCAGCACCTCCTCGGTGATCTCGGTCAGCCGGGCCAGCTTGCCGGAGCGGCCCTCCAGCGCCGAGCCGTCGCGCAGCAGTTGGGCGGGGTGGTTGCAGACCTGCTTGAGCCGGGTCATCGTGGCCAGCACCAGCCCACGTCGCTCGATACCGTCGCTGGACTCGATCCGGGCCAGCATGTCGTCGACCACCGCCCGGTACAGGGCGGCCTGCTCCGCGGTCAGGTTGCAGAGCACCTCCATCTCCAGCTTCTCCGGCAGGTCCGTGATGATCGAGGCGTCGGTCTTGAGCCGGCGCAGCACGAACGGGCCGGTGATCCGGCGCAGCCGCTCGGCGGCCTCGGCATCGCCGTGCCGTTCGATCGGCTCGGCGAACCGCTTGCGGAACGTCGCGGCCGGGCCGAGCAGGCCCGGGTTGGCGAACTGCATGATCGACCAGAGGTCGGCGAGTCGGTTCTCCACCGGTGTGCCGGTGACCGCCACCCGCTGCCGGGCCGGCAGCGCACGGACCGCCTCGGCCTGCCGGGTCGAGGCGTTCTTGATCGCCTGGGCCTCGTCCACCACCACCCGGTGCCAGTCGATGCCGGCCAGGTCCACGGCGTCGCGGGCGGCCACCGAGTACGTGGTGAGGACCAGGTCCGCGTCGTGCGCGGCCGTGGTGAACGCCGCCCCGCGCGCCCGCTCGGCGCCGTGGTGCACGTGGACCCGCAGCCCGGGGGTGAACTTCGCCGCCTCTCGCTGCCAGTTGCCGACCAGCGACATCGGACAGACCAGCAGGGTCGGCCCGGCCTCCGGCGGGTCCCCGGCCAGCAGCGCCAGCAACTGCACCGTCTTGCCCAGCCCCATGTCGTCGGCGAGCACCCCGCCCAGGCCGAGCGAGCGCAGGAAGGTCAGCCAGGCCAGCCCGCGCCGCTGGTACGGCCGCAGCGTCCCGTGGAAGGTCGGCGGCGGGTCCAGCGGGGTGAGCCGCCGCTCCACCGCGCCGGCGAGCAGGTCGCCCAGCGCACCGTCGGCGGTGACCTCCAGCACGGGCAGCGCACCGGTGTCCTCGGCGTCGGCCAGCCCGAGCCGCAGCAGGTCGGCGACGGTCAGCTCGCCGGTCGAGCGGAGCAGGCGCAGCCCGGCGGCGAGCCGCTTCGGGTCCAGCTCGACCCACCGGCCGCGCAGGCGTACCAGCGGGGTCTTCACCTCGGCCAGGGCGGCCAACTCGTCGGCGGAGAGCGGCTGGTCGCCGAGTGCCACCTCCCAGCGGTAGTCGACCAGCGCGTCCAGCCCCACCCCGGCGTCCGCGCCGGCCACCGTGCCGGGCGCGGTACGGCTGCGGGCGCGCAGCCGGGCGCCGAGCCGCGCCGACGGCCGCTGCCACCAGGACGGCAGCAGCACCGCGAAGCCGGCGGCGTGCAGTACCGGCGCGCCCTCGCTGAGGAACCGGTGCGCCCCCTCGACGTCCAGTTCCATGATCTCGGGGGCGGTGGTGCGCAGCGCCGCGTCCAGGTCCGGCCAGAGCCGGCTGGCCCGGCCCAGCTCGGCCAGCAGCGTCTCCTGCGGGTTGGCGGTCCGGCCGGCGAGGGCCGCGGCCGACTCCGGCGCCCGCCAGACCTGCCCGGCCTCGACGTGCAGGCCGGGCTCGTCGGCGGCCTGCAACCCGAACTCCAGCCGCCACCGGCCCGGACCGTCCAGCTCCAGCCCGGCCGGCTCGGCCACCGCCGGACCGGCCGTCGCTGTCTCGGAGCCCGCCGACGGGGGCGGGGACGCGAGCGGCGCGGTGGCCACGACCGGCTCGGTGATCTCGTCGGGGGCCGGCTCCACCAGGCGGAAGCTGGCCCGGACGGCGCCACCGGCGGCGTCGCGCTGCCACTCGTCCAGCTCCGCGCGGAGGGTGGCCAGCGCCGCCGGGTCGGCCGTGAAGTCGCGCCGGGGTCCGGCGAGCGCCGCCAACCAGGCCGGCACGGCACCGCCCGGGCGTACGCCGCGGGCCGGGGCGGTGTCGGCCAGGGCGGCGCGGGCGGCGGCGTCGGTCAGCACGTCGAGCGCGTCGGCGACCAGCGCCCCGGCGTCCGGCGGGGAGCCGTCCGGGCGGGTGGCGGCCCGGGTGGCCGGTGGCAGGGCCAGCGCCAGCGACCGCGCCCAGCCGGCGTCGGTGCCGGTGAGCAGCGGTCGCCAGACCGCGCAGGCGGGCACGTGCGCCGCGCTCTGGTCGGCGGAACCGGTCGGGACGGCCGGCCCGGTGCCCGATCCACGGGCCGGCGTGACGTCCGTCCTCGGGGCGGCACCAACCCGAGCCGATCCGGCGGTCGGCGCGACGCCCGCCGCGTCGGCGACGCCGGGCAGCACGCGACCCCGCGTGACCAGATCGACCGCGAAGTCGGCCAGTTCGGCGAGGTGGCGCAGGCTCGCCCCGGGTACCGCCGGCAGCTCGTCCACGGCGCGCAGCAGCGCCAGCGCGTCGTCCGGGGCGTACACCAGCACGGGCACCCGCCAGCCGGCCAGGGTGAGCGGGCTCCGGGCCGTGGGCACGGCGGCGGTCCGGATCAGCTCGGGTGAGTCGGTGGGCGCGCCGGCCCGGGTCGGCAGGGTGAGCAGCGCGGTGTCGGGCCGGGCCGGTTCGGCGGCCCCGGCGAGCGCGGCGGCCAGGGCGACGTGGTCGGCGGCGAACGGGTGCGGACGCTCCCGGGGCGCCCGCCCGGGACGGCGCGGTCCGGCGGCCGGCGCGGTGCTGTCCTCGGCCCAGACGGCGAGCCCGGCAGGGTCGTCGGCGCCGGGCCGCCACAGCCCGTGGATGATCAGCACGTACTCCCCCTCCGACGCCCGGGCCCAGGATAGGCGGCCGGGTTCGGCTAGCGTCGGCGCCATGGTCGACCTGCTGGTGATCGGTGGGCTCGGGGTGGATGTGCGGGTACGGGTACCCGCGCTGCCGCTGCCGGCCGCCGACTCGCACACCGTCGAGCCGATCGAGCTGCGGATCGGCAACACCGGCGCCGGCGTGGCGCTGGCCGGGCACGCGGTGGGCCTGCGGGTGCGGGTGGTCGACACCCTCGGCGCGGACCCGGCCGGCGACCTGGTCCGGGCGGCGCTGGCCCGGGCCGGGGTGCCCACGGTGCTCGCCGAGGACCGCGCCGGGACCCGGCGGTCGGTGAACCTGGTCGACCCGGACGGTCGGCGCACCTCGCTGTACGACCCCCGCCCCTGGCAGGGGCCGCCGCCCTTTCCGGCGGCCGAGCTGGCCACGCTGGTCCGCGACGCCCGGCACGTACACCTTTCGATCATGGACTGGGTCGTGCCGCTGCTGCCGGCCGTCCGCGACGCCCTGCCGGCGGGAGTGGCGCTCTCCACCGACCTGCATGACTGGGACGGGTCCAACCCCTACCACCGGCCGTTCGCCGAGGTGGCCGACCTGGTCTTCGTCAGCGGCGTACGGCTCGGCGACCTGGCCGCCGCGCTCGCCGCCCACCTGGCGCCGCGCACCGTGGTGGTGACCCGGGGAGCGGACGGCGCCGAGCTGTACCCCGGCGACGGGACGGCCGTCCCGGTGCCCGCCGCCGCCCCGCCGGGCCCGGTGGTGGACAGCAACGGCGCCGGCGACGCCTTCGCGGCCGGGCTGATCGCCGGCCGGCTGCGGGACCGGCCCCTGCCCGCGGCGCTCGGCTACGCGGCCCGGGTGGCCGCCGCGGCCTGCACCCACGACGGCATGGGGTACCCGCCCGGGCTGCTGCCCACCGGCTGACCCGGCCGCTCGCGGCCGACCCCGCTGCCCCACTATCCGCTGCGAGCGGCCGGTGCGGCGGGCAGGATGGGCGCATGGCTTCAACCGTGCAGATCCCCCTGGTCGGCGGCACGGCGGACGGGCAGACCGTCACCGTCGAGCTGGACCCCAACGGCCGCCCGCCGCTGACCCACCACCACCTCGGGCCCGGAGGGCTGGCCGAGGCGCAGATCTACGAGCTGGAGTCCGCCGGTGAGCAGGCCCGCGAATGGCGCTACCGCTGGACCGGCCCGGCGCTGTGACGCCACTCAGGCCCGGGTGAGGGTCTGCGCGCGCAGGCTGTCGAGCACCCCCCGGGTGACCTCCGAGGTGCCGCGGGCCTGCTCGCAGACATCAGCCACCCGGCGGGCGGTGGCCTCGGCGCGCTGTTCGCGCTCGTCCCAGAGCCGGTCGACCTCGGCCAGCAGCGGTCCCTCGACCTCCCGCTCCACCCCGCGCAGCGCGGGCACACCGAGCCGCTGGGCCAGGTCGAAGACCTTGCCGGCGTACGGCAGCGGCAGGAACGGCGTGCCGACCATCGCCGCGAAGATCAGGAAGTGCAGTCGCATGCCGACGGCCAGGTCGAAGTGGCGCATCAACCCGAGCACCTGCTCCGGGGAGTACGTGCCGTGCAGGATCCGCCCCCGCTCGGCGGCGATCATGTGTGACAGCACCCCGTGGGCGTGCCGGATGTCGTCACGCTCCATCGGCACGAAGAGCACGTACGCGTCGATCCGGTGCACCAGGAAGTCGCCGATCTGCGCCAGCAGCCGGTGGTAGCCGTCCACGTCGAGCCGTTCGGCGGCCCGTCCCGGCTCCCGCACGCTGATCCCGACCAGCCGCTTGCCCGCCGGCACGCCCTCCTCACGCAGCAGCTCGGCCGGGAAGTCCACCGGCTCGAGCAGGAACGCCGGGTCGGCGGTGACGGTGATCGGGTTGAGCAGCCCGGCCTCCTCCAGGACCATCCGGGACTCCTGGTCGCGGACGGTCACCTGGGTCGCGCCGGCGAGCGTCTCCCGGACCATGCCGGTGTCCACCCCCTCGCTGAGCGGCCCGACCCCCACCGCGTACGTGATCAGCGGCAGGCCGCGCTCCTGGGCGACCCGGACCACCCGCAGGTAGCGGCGGGCCTCCCGGTCGTAGAGGATCCCGCCGCCGCCGAGGATGAGCAGATCGAGCTGGGCCAGGATCAGCGCCGAGTCGGTGCGGCTGACGCCCTCCCAGGGCACCGCCTCCACGTCGGGGTGAGCCACACGCGTGTGTTCCGGGTTGCGCGAGAAGACGATGATCCGGGCGTTCGGCTCCTGAGTGCGCAGGTCGGCGAGCAGGCCGGTCAGGATCGCCTCGTCGCCGAGGTTGCGGCCACCGTACGAGCCGAGCACACCGATGGTCAGTCCGGCACCACGCGTCATCCGTCGCTCCTCCCCAGGTGCGGTCCGCGCCGGTTTCCCGCTGGCCGGGTGAACAGTCCTGGGCAGGGGCCGGTGCGGCTCAGCCCGTGGGTTCGATCCGCTTGGCCATCTGCTGGGCGGTGACCCGGAAGCCCAGGCTCTCGTAGAGCCCGATGGCCACGGTGTTCGTCCCAAAGACGTTCAGTCCCAGCTCGGGTACGCCGAGCCGGGCCAGTTCCGCCTCGATGAGCTGGATCATCCGGCGCGCGTACCCGCGTCCCCTGTGGGCGGGATGCACCTCGATGTTGTGGATCCAGGCCCGCTGGGAGCCGGCGTCGGTCGCGCCGGCTGCCTCCGGCAGGGTCACCCACATCCAACCCACTTCGGCGCCGTCGACCCGGGCGATCCGCAGCAGCACCCCCTCGGTGGCCGCGCCGTGCGGCAGCAGCTCCCCCAACTGGCTCGCGGTCCGCTCCCGGGCGGCCTCCGGGGTCATGGCGCGGTGGGCCACCAGCTCGTCGACGTATGCCCGCTCCAGCGGCCCGCGCAGCCGATCCAGCTCCTGCTCCGTCATTACCGTCAGGGTCAGGTCCACCCGTGCCTCCTCGTCGTCACCAGCAGCGAGCAGCACAGCAGAGCGGCCCGACGAACGCCAGCCGGCGGGAAACGGACCTCGGGGTGGGAACGAGGGGTCCGATCGCCGCCAGACCCAGGCCGGGGCGCGCGGACATGATCTTTTGCATGACGACGACGACACTTGACGGAAAGGTCGCCCTGGTCACCGGGGGTGCCCGGGGTATCGGAGCGGGCATCGCGCTGCGCCTGGCGCAGGACGGCGCCGACGTGGCGCTGACCTACCGGCAGAGCGCGGAGCAGGCCGCCACGGTGGTGAAGCAGATTCAGGCGCTGGGCCGGCGGGCGCTGGCCGTGGAGGCCGACAGCGGCGACCCGGCCGCCGTCCGGGACGCGGTCGAGCGGACGGCCATCGTCCTGGGCCGGCTGGACATCCTGGTGAACAACGCCGCGGTGTTCCTGGTCGGCGCGATCGACGACCTCGGCTCCGACGAGTTGGAGCAGACCATCGCGGTGAACGTGCGGGCCCCGTACGTGGCCGCGCAGGCGGCGCTGCGGCACCTGGGCGAGGGCGGGCGGATCATCAGCATCGGCAGCAACGTCGGCGAACGGGCCGTCTTCCCGGGGTTGGCGCTCTACGCGATGAGCAAGACCGCCCTGGTGGGGCTGACACGGGGGCTGGCCCGCGAGCTGGGTCCCCGGGGCGTCACGGTCAACCTGGTCAACCCGGGGCCCACCGACACCGACGCCAACCCCGCCGACGGACCGAACGCGGCGGCCATCGCCGGGTTCACCGCCGTCGGCCGCTTCGCCCGGCCGGCCGACATCGCGGCCACCGTCGCGCACCTGGCCAGCCCGGAGGCCGGGTACGTGACCGGCGCGGTGGTCAACGTGGACGGCGGCTTCACCAGTTGACCGAGGTCGGGCGGGGCCCGTGATCACACCCGGGTCTCGGCCAGTTCGGGGGCGGCGTCGAGCGGGAGGTCGCGCATCCGGCGGATCGGGGTCGACAGGTAGATGATCGGGGACAGCACCGTGAGCGCCCCGAAGATCAGCAGCGTGGTGCGCGCGCCGAGCGGCCCGGCCAGGGCGCCGGCGAGCAGGCCGCCGAGCGGGATGGCACCCCAGGAGACGAACTTGACCGTGGCGATCACGCGCGACAGGAGCGCTGGCGGGCTGGCGAGCATCCGGTAGGTGCGGGTGGTCACGCTGAGCACCACGGACGAGCCGGCGAAGACGAGGTTGCCGGCGGCGAAGGCGAGGTAGGCGACGGCGCCGGTGCCCAGCGGGATGATGAGCGCGCCGGCCACGCCGACGAACGCCGCGACGACCAGGCCGCGTGCGGTGCCGACCCGGTTGGTGAACCGGGTGGTCAGCGCGGCGCCGATGAGCGTGCCGAGCCCGTCGGCGGCGAGCAGCAGCCCCACCTCGAACGGCGACGCGTGCAGCTCGCGCACCAGGTAGTACGGGAAGAGGGCCAGCATCGCGCCGCAGACGAAGTTCGTCGCGGTGGCGTCCCACATGGACGGCCCGATGATCGGGTGTCGGAGCACGAAGTGCCAGCCCTCGCGGATCATCGTGACCATCGGTGGCCGCTCGGCCGGTCGCTGCACCCGCCGGGCCGGGAGGGTGCGCAGCAGCACGGCGGAGATCAGATAGCTGACGGCGTCCACGAGCAGGGTCGGCACCGCACCCAGCAGCTGCACCGCGAGTCCGCCCAGGGACGGCCCGCCCAGCTGGGTGGCGGCGTGCGTGCCGGAGTTGAGGCTGTTGCGCGCCTGCAACTGCGCGGCCGGCACGATCTCCGGCAGGAAGGTCTGGTTGGCCACGTCGAACAGCACGTTGGCGAAGCTCACGACCAGGGCGACCGCGACCAGCTGGGTCACCGTCAGGGCGTCGTACCACCAGGCCAGGGGGACGGACGCGATCGCGAGGGCCCGGACCAGATCCAGGCCGACCTGCATGCCGCGCAGCGGCACCCGCTGCACGACCACCCCGGCCGGCAGGCTGATCAGCAGGTACGCGAGATAGCTGGCCGCCGTGATCAGACCCATCTCGAAGGCCGATGCGTGCAGCACGGCCAGCGCGGTCAGCGGCAGAGCCACCCCGCCGACCGCCGAGCCGAGGTGACTGGTCGTGCCGGCGACCCACCAGCGCCAGAAGACAGACAGTTTCATAATGGAACTGACTATAGTGGTGAGTGTGAGAAGAGTCGACCTCGCCGATGCGGACTGCGGCATCGCGCAATCCCTGGGTGTGCTGACCGACTGGTGGACCTTCCTGCTCATCCGCGACATCGCCGGCGGAGTGACCCGCTTCGACGGCCTGCAACGCGGGCTCGGGATGAGCCGTCGCGCCCTGACCGAGCGCCTCGCCGCACTCGTCGAACAGGGCGTGCTGCACCGCCGGCGATACACGGATCGCCCGCCGCGCTACGACTACCTGCTCACCGCGAAGGGCGAGGGTCTGCTGCCGGTGCTGATCGCGCTGCAGGAGTGGGGCGACCGGCACCTGCTCGGCGACGGGTCGCTCACCGCCACGGCGGCGCCCGGGTCGGCCGAGGCCCGCCGGGTGCACGCCCTCGTCGGGCGCCGGCTCCCCGAGCTGACCCTGGTACGCCACGACGGCACACCGGTGCCGCCCGCTGATCCTGATGCCTGGACAGTTCTGTACTGCTTCCCCGGCGCCTTCGTACCCCACGTCCAGGGTCTCCCGCCGTACTGGACGGACATCCCCGGTGCCGCCGGCTGCACGCTCGAGTCGAGCACCTATGCGGCACGGGCCGCCGATTTCGCCGCCGCGGGTGCGCGGATCCGCGGGGTCAGCACGCAGCGTCCGGACCAGCTGGCTGCCTTCGCCGCGCACGCCGACCTGCCGTTCCCGCTGCTCTCCGACGCCGACGGGCGGCTCACCGCGGCGCTGCTGCTGCCCACCTTCCGAGCCGCCGGCGCCGACCGGCTCAAGCGAGCCACGCTGCTGCTCGACCCGGCCGCGACGGTGCGCGCGGTGCAGTTCCCCGTGACCGATCCGGCCGGCTCGGTCAGCGAGATGCTTCGACTGGTCCGGGATCACGTTCCCGTCGCCGGCTAGTGGTAGTCGGGGCCGCGACGACTCCCCGGTTGTTGAGGCTCGGCTGGGCTCAGCTCTCCCCGTCCAACACCGGGCGTACCGCCTCGACGAACGAGTCCCGCCGGGTCCCCCGCTCACCGAGCGCGGCGAGCCACCGCTCACGGTGCCGCTCCCGCAGGGGCGCCGCCCCGCCGTCCGGTACGGGGTCGAGCCCGCGCTGGAGGGCGTACTCCTCGTTGACGCTCGCCAGCACCGACCGGGCCGCCGCCGCGACCGCCGTCGGCCCCTCCAGCAACACCAGGTTGTACGCCTCGTCGAGCGCGCGCAGCGCCGCGTACCCCTCGTCGTAGCCGGTCGGGGTCTCCCCGCCCTCGATCCACCGGCGGTCGAGCCGCCGGTACGCCTGGTCGCAGGCGCTGAGAAAGCCGACGTACGCGTCCCGCCGGAGTTCCTCGCGCCGCGTCGCCCGCTGCGCGGCCCGCTCCTGACCGGCGAGACGGCGCTGATGGGCCAACTGTCGGCGGGTGGTGAGCGCGCCGACCAGCCCGGTGAGGCTGGCGGCGGCCAACGTGGACAGTGAGGTGATCAGCGCGACCGCGACGGTGTCCTGCACGCCGACCATCATGGCGAGCGGCAGGCCTCCCGGCTGCCCCGGTTCGGCTCCGCTCCACCCTGGCCTGCTCCCTGCCGCAAGCCGCCGGGGCGGGGCGTCCAGGTCAGCGTCGGCCCTCCTCGTCGGCCGCCGCGAAGATGCGGGCGTAGATGTCGTCGATGACGTCGTTCTTCGCCAGGCTGTAGTCGCCAGGTCGATGCGCCGTGTCCCGCGCGAGGCGCCGCTTGGCCGTCGCGTACAGCTCGCGGTCTTCCGGGTGCGAGCGCAGCCAGTCGCGAAAGAGCCGGTGCCGTACCGGCTCGAGGGCATCCAGCGGCCAGACGTGCAGGTTGACGTCCTCCGCAAGGCTCACGAGCATCCGGTGCCCGTGCCACCACGGCTCCCGGAGCACGAGTCGGTACCCGAGCCCTTCCAGAGCCGGGAGGTAGCGGGACTCCCGCGTCGTGTCCTCGACGAGGAGGTCGATGTCGATGATGGGCTTGGCGGCCAGGCCCGGCACCGAGGTGGACCCGACATGTTCGATGCTGACGATCAGGTCGCCCAGTGCCTCATCGAGCATCGCGCTGGCAGCAGCGAATCGCCCCACCCAGGCGGGGTCGTAATCCTCGATGACGATGGACTGCCACGTCCGTGGGGGCGCGCCGACCAGGGCGGCGGCCACCTGCTCGGGGGTGGCGTGGAAGCGCTGCGTGACTTCGCGCGGATACTGAGCCAACTCGACCTCCGAAAGAATCAAAGTCGGCCAGGCTACGACATGGAAGTCCGTGAGGTGAGGTACGACGAGGGCTCGGGCTGCGCCGATGGCTGCTGCACGGACCGGACAGCGTGACGATCGCGCTGCTCCTTCGCCTGCAGCCAGCCATCGAGCCGGCAGCGTGCCCGGTGATCAGGCGGTCGGGGGCTGCCCCAGGGCTTCCGCGAGCGCTTCGGCGTTCTTCTTGTCCACGCGGGGGAAGGTGAGAGCCACGCCGTCGCCCGAAGCGCCGAACGCGAGGCGCAGCAGGCTCACGACGCCCATCTTGGCCTCGGCCAGCGAGACGTGTTCGCGGGGCACCTCACCGAGGACCTTCTTTCCAGGACCCCCCAGAAACGTCTGCGGCAGGAAGATCAGCCGACGATCGGTGAGCACGACGAACTGCTTACGGGTCGACGCCAGCGCTGCCCCCAACAACGCTCCGCCAGCCTCCAGCCTGATCGCCTGGCTGACGACCGTCCCAAGTCGGCCGGACGAGAACTTCCCGACCATGGCCCGCGTCGCCACGATCGGCTGCTCACCGGGCTGCAGGATCGGCGTCACGTGTTCGAACGCACGGGTCTGAAGCTTCTGCTGCACTGCGTCTCCGTTCCTTGGTCGTGAATCGTGCCGACGCTAATGATCCGGAGGCCGAATAAGATCCGACGATCGGTCCACATCAGGGGGGAGAAGTAGACATTGAGCCCCTTTGCGGTAAGGCTCCGGTCACCTTGTGTGCTTGCACGCGCAGGCGGTCGGATCGAGGGTGTGGCCGCCTGAGGGGCGGTCACCGTTGCTGGCGGACAGCTTCTGCCGCGCCGCCCCGGCACGCCGCTAACATGCGGACATGTGCCGGTACGCGGAGACCACCTACAAGGTCCACTACGTGTGCGTGCCGTGCCGTCGTAGTCACAAGTACGCCTGGGACGGCGCGAAGCATCCATGCACGTCGTGCCGACAGCCGATGGTCTTCGCCGGGCACGACTTCGCGGCCCCCCGACGGCGGAATGACTCCCCTTGGACCGCGGTTGCGGCAGTTCTGGGGGCCGGACTGCGCTACGAGGGTTTCGAGGTCTGCGGGTGCGCGCGGGAGCCGAAGTTCCGGCCGCGAACGCGCGCCCAGGTCCGGGTGCGACGACGGGTCGCCAGCCGCCTTGGGTTGTCGGAGGCTGAGGCAATGGCTGCTCAGGATCCCTACGATCTTGGTTGACACGGTGAGGCACCGTCTCCGACGCCTTGCGCTGTCACCGGGAAAGTCGTTGCTACCGTCAGCGGCGGCCCCCGGGCCCTCCCACTCCCCGCGCCAGCCCCGATCACCCGGTTCGTCACTCAGTCCAGTGCTTCGAGTCCGCCTGGCCGAAGTCTCACCTGCCAATGGAGCGCTTCGCTCGTTCGGCTCTGCCGTCGAGCAACCTCCAGGCTGGGCTCATGGTCGCCCATCCTGGCACGGCGACCGCTTCAAGCCTGCCCGGTTGCAAGATCAATGGCCGCCCACGGATCGCCGCTATCGTGACCTGGTGCTGACCCTGACACCGGTGGTGAGTCGAGTTGGCCCGGACGTCCTGCCGTTTGACCTCTGGCCGGTCGCAGCAGGTGACCTGGGGTGGCTGCGGTTACACGGGGCGATGCAACCGGCCGAAGTCGGTGTGGCTGTATGGTCGCTCCTGTTCCACAGCGCCCCCGTGGGCGACGATCTCGCAGTCCCGAACACACCTGCCGCCGCCCTCCGCCTGCTAAGCGAGTTCGACACCCTCTACGCCCCTGGCGGACTGCTGCTCATGGATCGGACGACAGGCGTATTGGTGGAGCCCGGCTGCTGCTGCGATCTCTTCGAGTGGCGCGACTGGCTGGGCACCCTGCACGGGCTGTCGGTCGATCTCGGACACAGCCCGGCTCCCGATGTGGAGTATCGCGGCGAGGTGGTGCGCGTTTGGACCGAGGGCGCAGACGTGGCAACACCTCCGGCGGACCGAACCTATGTCGATGTCAACCGGGCGGCCCTGCCCGGCCTCCTGCGATCAGCACAGTGCGACCTGATCGGATTCCTCGAAGCAGCACGCAACTGGGCCAACCGGATCGTGCCGGAGCACGCCGATCAGTTCGTCGCGGCACTCGACGCGGGCTTACAGATCAGCGAACCGCTTCCGCTGTAATTCACCACGGTCCCTGGTCCCGCGCGGCTGAGCCCTACGCCCGCCGCAATCCGCACCATGTTCGCCCAACCTGATTCGACGCGACATGTCTTGGCTGCCCCGCCCGTAGCCCCGCCGACCTGACGGTCCGCGTCGGCGCGCAGCAAGCAGGGCCTTCCGACGTTGACGAGAGAAGACGAAGTGCGGGACAACAGGTGTGATAGTCACCGCCCTACGATGCTGCCATGGTGCTGACCACTTCCCGTCGCGTCCGGCGCCGGATCAAGGTCGCCCTCGCCGCGTCTGTGGTCCTGCTCGTGCTATTGACCGCTTACCTCACGGTCACGCTGCGATACGAGTTGACCCATGGCAGCAGCGGCTGGGCCCCCGACGAATATTCAGTTGTCACCGCCGGCGGTGTCACCGAACACCGTCATCTCGCCTGGTCTGGCCGCACCATCGAATTCGCGATGAGCATCGCGAACCGCGGACCCTTGACCGTGCGGCTAGAAGAGGTGATTCACGACGGCGGATCCAACTACACCCTCGAACAAGTGCGAATGTACTACGACGGCCGGGGGGGCCAAGGCTCCCCATTCGACGCCGTCCCGTTCCGGCCTATCGACCTCCCCCCAGACGACGAGGTCCAGGTGTACCTGACGCTGCGACTGGCGACGGTGCCGAATATGACGTGCGCAGGGTTCTGGCTCTACAGCCAGAGAGTTCGCTTCAAAGTGCTCGGCATACCCCGCGAACAATTGGTACCGATCGGAGACGTCATCAGTGTCTTGACGCCAAAAGCAAACGGCCAGCCGTGCGCGGCCGAAACGTGGAAAACGCCGACACCTGGCGTGTGAGCCCAGAGGCAATCGCTGGTCAGCCCGGCAGCCTCAGGCGCGTGGAACAAGACCTCGTACGCGCGATCGACCTTGAGCCAGAGCAGTTTGTGGCCGCTGCCGTCGCGCATCCTCAGGGCCAGCCGGTCCGGCGGGCACTCGGGAAGCTCGACGGACCGCTGTCGTGAGCGCTGTTGCTGTCAGCGTTGCTGCCATCGCACCCGGGGAATGATCTTCTCGGGGCGGTTTGCGCTGTTGGTACGTGGTGGGCGCGGCAGGTTTCGAACCTGCGACCCCCCGCTTGTAAGGCGGGTGCTCTCCCACTGAGCTACGCGCCCGGAACGCCCGTACGGCGGGCCGGAGGTTGGCTAGCTTACCCTGCTCGCCACCGGCCCGGGCGCACGGCGTGCCCCGGTGGGCCGTCCAGGTCAGGCGGCCGCCTCGGCGATGGCCTTGCGCCAGCCCTGCTGGTCGCGGGCCTCGCCCGGGCCGTTCATCTCGGCGAAGCGGACCACGCCGGCCTTGTCGATGACGAAGGTGCCCCGGTTGGCGAAGCCGGCGACGTCGTTGAAGACGCCGTACGCCTGGGCGACGGCGCCGTGCGGCCAGAAGTCGGCCAGCATCGGGAACTGGTAGCCCTCGCGGTCGGCCCAGATCTTGTGGCTGTAGACGGAGTCGACGCTGACCGTCAGCACCTGGACGTCCTCGTTTACGTACTCGTTGAGGTTGTCCCGCACCTCGCACAGCTCACCCTGGCAGGTGCCGGTGAAGGCGAGCGGGTAGAAGACCAGCAGCACGGTGCGCCTGCCCCGGAAGTCCGAGAGCCGGACCTCCTGGTTGTTCTGGTCCTTCAGCACGAAGTCCGGCGCCTCGGCGCCAACCTCGATCGGCATGCGTACTCCTCGGGTCGGGTCAGGGGATGACGCCAGCCTGCCACACCCGGCGGCGGACACCGCCGGGCGAGGGGAAGGCCGGACTACTTCTTGCCCTTGGCCCCGCGGCGCAGCACCAGGCGGGCGCCGCTCCAGTCCCGGCCGGCGTTGACGGTGGAGGTCTGCTGGAGACCGGCGGTGGGCGCGGACTCCGCGACCTCGCTCGGCTCGACGTGCCCCTCGCGCCCCGCCTTCGGCGTGAGCAGCCACACGACCCCGTTGTCGGCCAGCGGGCCGAGGGCGTCGACGAGAAGCTCGAAGAGATCACCGTCGCCGTCGCGGTACCAGACCAGCACCGCGTCGACTACCTCGTCGGTGTCCTCGTCGACCAGCTCTCCACAGCGGTCGGTCAGGGCGTCGCGGAGATCCTGGTCGACGTCGTCGTCGTACCCCATCTCCATGACGACCATCCCCGGTTCGATCCCGAACCGGTCCGCCAGGCTGCGTACCCCGTCGGCGGCCTGACCAGCGGTCGCGCTCACTGTCGCGTGCCTCCTCATCTCGTCCCTGCTCGCGGCGTCGGTGCGACGCCGTCAGGCAAAGTCCACACAGTTGTGCCTCCGCGCGCAAGTGGCGCACCGGGTGGAACGGAATTTACCGTGCCAGCAGCGTACGGGCACCGTCGGTAATGGCTTCCGCGGAGACCAGAACCTGACGTGCTGCCGGACCTAATGGTACAAACGAGTCAACTCCGGCTACTCGTCGCGCCGCGCCCACATATCCGGCGTCCACCAGCGCGGCGATCACGCCCTCGCCGACCCCGCCCGAGCGGCGTGTCTCGTCCACCACCAGCACCCGGCCGGTCGCCGAGGACTCCCGGATGATGTCGGCCACCGGCAGCGGGGCCAGCCAACGCAGGTCCACCACCCGGGTGCCCACCCCCTCCTCGGCGAGTGTCGCGGCGGCCCGCAGCGACATCCGCACCCCGTTACCGAAGGTGATGATCGTCAGGTCGTCGGCCGAGCCGACCCGGTAGACCCGGGCCCGGCCGATCGGCACGTGCCCGCCGACCCAGGCGCCCGGCTCCGGGTAGCCGGCCATCCACTCCCCGTCGCCGTCGGCGTAGAGGTCCCGGGTGTGGTAGAGCGCGATCGGCTCCAGGAACACGCAGACGCTGCCGTCCACCGCCGCGCTGGCCAGGCACGTCCGCAGCATCGGCGCCGCGTCGTCCGGCCGCGCCGGCACCGCGATCACCAGGCCGGGCACATCCCGGAGTACGGCCACCGAGTTGTCGTTGTGGAAGTGCCCGCCGAATCCCTCCTGATAGGCGAGCCCGGCCACCCGCACCACCATCGGGTTGCGGAACGCCCCCCGGGAGAAGAACTGCATGGTGGCCGCCTCGCCACGCAGCTGGTCCTCGGCGTTGTGCAGGTACGCCAGGTACTGGATCTCCGGCACCGGCAGCATCCCGGCCAGCCCCGCGCCCAGCCCCAGCCCGAGCACCGAGGTCTCGTCGAGCAGCGTGTCGAAGACCCGGGCCGGACCGAACCGGTCGCGCAGCCCCTTCGTCACCCCGTACACGCCGCCCTTGGCGGCCACGTCCTCGCCGAAGACCGCCATCTGCGGGTGGTCGAGCAGCCCGTCGGCGAGCGCAGCGTTGATGCTCTGCGCCAGGGTCAGCGGGCCGGCCAGCTCCGGCGGCTTCCCGCCGAACGCCTCGGCGCGCGCCCCCGCGCCCGGCCCGGCGGCGCGGGCCGCCGCGTCGGCCACCGCCCGAGCCACCCGGACCGGTCGGCGCGGCGCCAGCGCGGCCACCACGTCGGCGGCCGAGGCCAGTTTCGGCTCGCCCAGCACCTCCTCGGCGATCCGGCGGACCTGCCAGCCGGTCTCGTCGTACCGGGCCAGCAGCTCCTCGCCGGTGGCCACGCCGGCCGACACGAGCAGCCGGGCCGTGGCGAGCACCGGGTCCCGATCCAGGTCGGCGGCGATCTCCGCCGGGCTGCGGTACGCCGACTCGGCGTCCGCCCCGGCGTGCCCCATCAGGCGGACGGTGCTCAGGTGCAGCACGGCCGGCCGCCGGTGCCGACGCACCCAGGCCGCCGCCTCGGCCGCCACCGCGTACGCCTGCACCGGGTCGGTGCCGTCGGCGCTGAGGTAGCGGATGCCCGGCTTGGACCGCAGGGCCGCCTCCACCCAGCCCTGCGGGGAGCGGACGCTGATGCCGAGGCCGTTGTCCTCACAGACGAACAGCACCGGGATGCGCAGCCCGGCGTGGTCGTACCAGCCGGCGGTGTTGAAGGCGGCGGTGGCGCTGGCGTGGTTGATCGAGGCGTCGCCGAACGAGCAGACCACGATCGCGTCCGGCGGCCAGGCCGTTTGCGCGGCGCCGGCGCCGCTGCCCACCCGCACGCCAGCGCCGGTACGCCGTCCGGCGCTGTCCAGCCGGCGCAGCCGCTCCACGGCCAGCCCCATCCCGACCGCTCGGGGCAGATGCGAGGCGATCGTCGAGGTGGTCGGCACGACGGCCAGGTCGGCCCGGCCGAAGACCTTGTGCCGCCCCCCGGCGATCGGCTCCTCGCTGGAGGCGACCATCCCGCGCAGCACGTCCCGGGCCGCGTCCGCGTACGCCCGGAACGGGCCGGTGATCTCGGCCGGCGGGTCGGCCGCCGGCGGCTCCTGGTCGCCGTCCGACGCCGCGTCGGCCGGTTCGACGGTGGCGGCGACCTGGGCGGCGCGCGCGCAGTAGAAGGCGCCGGAGCGGTAGTGCAGCAGGGCCGGGTCGGTGGGGCGCAGCGCGGCGGCCACCGCGGCGTTCCCCTCGTGCCCGGCCGAGCCGATCGTGTAGAAGCCCTCCCCGAAGCTGCGCAGCCAGCGCCCGGCCAGGTCGAGCTGTCGGCTCGTCACCTGCGCGTCGAACAGGTCCAGCAGCCGCGCGCCGGTCAATGGGGCGTCGTCGGTGACCGGGTGGGCGGGGTCGCCGCGCCGCCCGGCGGCGGGCAGCGCCGCCAGCGCCTCCCGGAACCGGTCGTCGAGATCTTGCGGGGTGGTCACGTCGGACAGCATTACCGACGCGGGCCCGGCTCGCCCAGTGGGACACGATCCGGGCGGGCCGTCTCACTCCGGGCCGCAGGCCTCCGGACAGCCGCCGTCGGACACCTTCCAGACCAGCTCACGCAGGCTCGCCAGCTCCGCGTCGGTGAGCCCGGCGAGCAGTCGGGCATCGGACATCGCGGCGTCGACCCCGTCCCGTACCTCCCGGCCCGCCTCGGTCACCACCAGCGTCTTCTGCCGCCGGTCCGCCGGGTCGGTGCGGCGCTCGACGAGGCTGGCCTGCTCCAGCTTGTCCACCAGCGCGGTCACGTTGGACCGGTCGCAGCCCAGTCGCTCGGCGAGGTCGCGGGCCGGCAGCGGCCGGTCCGGGTCCAGCTCGTGCAGCGCGCGGGCGACCGCCGGCGTGAGCCCCAGCGTGGCGATGGCGGTGTCCTGCTGGTGCCGCAGCGCGGCGGCGACGTGCGTCAGCCGGCGCATCACGTCTTCGGCCAGCCCGGCGCGGTCCACCGCCCCATCCGTTCCGGGAACGATCTCCTGCGCCACCGGCACATCGTACGCAGGCCGCCGATCGCCCAGCTCAGCGATCGGGCAGGGCGGCGTCGGCCCGACCGGCGCCACGCGGGATCCGGTTGGGACCGCCCGCCGCGGTGGGTGGGGGGACGGCGTCGTCGGGACGCAGGGCGCGGGCGCACCGGGCGGCGGCGATCGGCGTGGCGAGCAGCAGGGCGGCGGTCATCACGGCGGCCGCCGGGGTGGCCGGGAAGGCGAGGTGGAGGCCGCCGAGCACGGCCACACCGAGCACGGCGGCGAGCAGGGTGCCGGTGGAGACCAGCGCGGAGAACGCCGACGGCCGCGAGCACCGGTGGGCCGACCAACGGCAGCGCGTCGCGCAGCCGCTGGCGCAGCCGGGGCACCGCCAGCCCGCAGAGCGCGAATCCCCCGGCGTACGGCGGCCGCGGCGCGGCCCCGGCAGCGGTTTGCCGGAAGTCGCGCGGATCGTGGCCGGGACCGGTCAGGCGGGGAGGAAGGAGAAGCGGACCTTGCGGCTCGGGTTGTCGCCGTTGGTGTCGACCAGGCAGATCGACTGCCAGGTGCCCAGCGCCAGCCGCCCGTCCAGCACCGGCAGGGTCGCGTACGGCGGCACGAAGGCGGGCAGCACGTGGTCGCGGCCGTGACCGGGCGAGCCGTGCCGGTGTCGCCACCGGTCGTCGGTGGGCAGCAGGTCGTCGAGCGCCCGCAGCAGGTCGTCGTCCGACCCGGAGCCGGTCTCGATGATCGCCAGGCCGGCGGTGGCGTGCGGCACGAAGACGTGCAGCAGGCCGTCGCCGTCGCCCTGCCCGGCCACGAACCGTTCGGCCTCGCTGGTGATGTCCCGGACGGTCGGCCGCGACCCGGTCTGGACGGTGATCACCTCACTGCGCATACGCCGCATTCTGCCGCAGCCGGTCAGAAACTGCCGCCGCCTCCACCACCGCCATCGCCGCCGCCGCCGGACCAGCCAGCACCGAGCCCCAGGACGTCGGAGGGTAGGAACGGCCCGGCAAGCCCGTCCCCCGGCCGCGCCGGCACGAGGGGACGACGGCGGTTGCCCTAAGTTACCGACGAGTACCTGTGTTGAGCGTCGCGTCTGGGGGAGCTAGACGTGACGACGGGTGCCACCAGGGGGCAGGATGGCGCTAGGCGGTGTCTTCAAAGGATCTTGGTGTCGGATGATGTAGCGCGTGGGTCGTCGCTACGA